>JBDGTN010000131.1:0-1431 GCA_042216835.1 Halococcoides sp. | reverse complement strand
CTCCGGACGCTCGGGGCCTCCCAGATCGAGAAATCGACGCTCGATCTCTCGAAGTACGGCAAGACCCAGCGTCGCTCGGACGAAAGTGATCCGCCGTCGACCGCGAGCGCGCGATCTCCGACCGACGACGGGCCGGACAGGGACTCGACCGACCACACCGACTCGACGCCCGAAGAGACGAGCGACGCGACCGACGCGAGCGACGCGAGCGACGACCTCGCGCGCCTTACCGATCCGACCTGTGACGCCTGTCAATGATGATCCTGGACACCGACGCCGAACACGACCCGAACAAGATCCTCCCGATCGAGTACGACTGGGCCCGCGAGTACTACGCCGATGGCGTGGACAACAACTGGGTACCCAGCGAGATACCCATGCAGGAAGATGTCAGCCAGTGGCAGGGCGACGGGCTGACCGACGGCGAGCGCCGCCTGATCGAGTACACGCTGGGCTTTTTCTCGACGGCCGAGTCGCTCACCGCGAACAACATCGTCCTCGCGCTGTACGAGTACGTCACCGCGCCGGAGTGTCGCCAGTATCTCCTCCGGCAGGCCTACGAGGAGGCCATCCACACCGACACGTTCATCTACTGCTGTGATACGCTGGGCTTCGATCCCGACCACCTGTATGGCATGTATGATCGCGTGCCCTCCATCGAGGAGAAAGACCAGTTCGTGGTCGATCTCACCCAGTCGATCGACGACGACGGCTTCGCGATCGAGGACGCGACCGACGTGCGCGCTCCTCCGGGATCTCGTCGGTTTCTACGTCGTGATGGAGGGCATTTTCTTCTAAGCGGGCTTCGCGATGATCCTCAATCTCAAGCGGCGCAATCGCATGCCCGGACTGGGCCAGCAGTTCGAGTACATCATGCGCGACGAGTCGCTGCACGTGGGCTTTGGCGTCGATCTGATCGACGCAATCCGTCGCGAGCACCCCGATGCCTGGACCGACGCGTTCGGCGACGAGGTCGTGGAACTCGTTTGCGACGCGGTCGACCTGGAGGCGATCTACGCCCGCGAGGCCTGCCCGCCGGACGTGCCCGGCATGGACGCTGAATCGTTCGTGGAGTACGTCGAGTACGTCGCCGACCGCCGCCTGGGACAGTTGGATCTCCCCGAACAGTACGGCACCCAGAATCCGTTCCCCTGGATGTCCGAACAGGCCGATCTCAACAAGGAGAAGAACTTCTTCGAGACCCAGGTCACCGAGTATCGGAGCGGCGGGTCGCTGGAGTGGTAGTCCGAGTCGTCGACCGCGACGGGCAGTCAACACTCCCGGTGTGAACGGTCTGGCGGAGTCCGGCCGAACGAGCTGAGGCGGCCCTTGCCGGCCGTAAAGTGAGTTCTCAAGGTCTGGAGTCCTGGCGGAGTCTGCGCGAACGCAGTGAGCGGAGGCACGCCAGGTCGCGAACGAGGGTCCGCAGGA
>JBDGTN010000035.1:0-2124 GCA_042216835.1 Halococcoides sp. | reverse complement strand
TCTGACTCTTTGCCCCCGACGGCCACCCGAAACTGATTTGACAACCTTCAAGTAGCCGCCACCGATAACCGGCTGTAGTATCTCGAAGCGGATTCTCACTCACCCAACACATGGTAGACGTAAGCGCTCACGAACTCGTGCCCGACCACAGCGTCCTCGACAGCGACGAGCTGGAGGACGTGCTCGCGGAGTACAACATCCGAAAGACCGACCTGCCGAAGATCGCGTCCGACGACCCGGCCCTGCCCGAGGCGGCCGATGTCGGGGACGTAATTCGTATCGTCCGTGACTCGCGAACAACAGACACTGCCGTCAACTACAGGCTCGTAACCGAATAATATGGATCGACAGGACCGACGCACGATCTCACGGGAGTACTTTTCGCGGGAACGACTCGCCGACCACCACTTCCGGTCGTTCAACGGCTTTCTCGACCGGGGCATGCAGGAGGTCGTCGACGAGAAAGCGACCATCGACACCGACATCGGCGACAAGGAGGGCGAGGAACCCGTCTGGGTCGAACTCGGCGACGTGCGCATCGTCACGCCGCGCGTCCGGGAGGCCGACGGGAGCGAGGAACTGCTCTACCCCCAGGAGGCGCGCCTGCGAAACATTACCTACGCCGCGCCGGTGTTCATGGAGATGGCGATCGTCAAGGGCGGCGACGAGGAAGAGGAACGCGTCGTCGACCAGACCGAAACCAAGGTCGGGCGGATGCCCGTCATGGTCGGGTCGAACAAGTGCAACATCGCGGGCTTTTCCCGCGAGGAGTTGATCGACATCGGCGAGGACCCCGCCGATCCGGGCGGGTACTTCCTGGTCAACGGCTCCGAGCGCGTCCTGATGACCAGCGAGGACCTCGCACCCAACAAGATCCTCGCCGAATACGACTCCAAATACGGCGATGAGATCCAGGTCGCGAAGACCTTCTCACAGCGGCGCGGGTATCGCGCACTCGTCCTGGTCGAGCGCACCCGCGACGGGTTGCTCGAAGTATCGTTCCCGTCGGTCTCGGGGAGCGTCGATTTCGTGACGCTCGTGCGCGCGCTCGGCCTCGAAAGCGACGAGGAGATCGTCCACCGCGTCTCCGACGATCCCGAAATCGTGAAGTTCATGCTCGAAAATCTGGAGGCTGCCGACGTGCAGACCACCGAGGGTGCTATCGAAACCCTCGGACAGCGCGTCGCCGCCGGACAGGGCAAAAACTACCAGCTGAAGCGGGCCAACTACGTCATCGATCGGTATCTCCTGCCGCACCTCCACGAGGACGGCGTCGACGACGAGGAAGTCCGGATCAACAAGGCGTACTATCTCTGCCGGATGGCCGAGGCGTGTTTCGAACTCGCACTCGGTCGCCGCGATTCCGACGACAAAGACCACTACGCCAACAAACGCCTGAAGGTCTCCGGCGACCTGATGCGTGATCTGTTCCGGACGGCACTGAACAAGCTGGCACGCGACGTGAAATACCAGCTCGAGCGGGCGAACATGCGGAATCGCCAGCTCTCGGTCTCGACGGTCGTCCGCTCGGACGTGCTGACCGAACGGCTGGAACACCCGCTCGCGACGGGCAACTGGGTCGGCGGGCGATCCGGCGTCTCCCAGCTCGTCGACCGGACGGACTTCATGGGTGTGCTGAGCCACCTCCGCCGGCTTCGCTCGCCGCTCTCGCGATCCCAACCGCACTTCGAGGCGCGCGACCTCCACGCCACCCAGTGGGGCCGAATCTGTCCATCCGAGACGCCCGAGGGACCGAACTGTGGGCTGGTGAAGAACTTCGCCCAGGCGATGGAACTCTCCCAGCACGTCGAGGACGAAAAACCCCTCAAGCGAACGCTCGCCGAGATGGGCGTCGAGGGCGTGCCCGGCGTGACTGGCGCGGATATGCCGGCGGACGACTGATGGCGCGCCGATCGCCCAGACGCGACCGACGCCGAATCGACTGCCGACCGTCGACCGAGGACAACCAGACATGAGCACGGGCCAATCCCCCCAGGAAATCGGGTCGATCAGCTTCGGGCTGATGGACCCAGAGGAGTATCGCGACATGAGCGCCACGAAGGTCATCACGGCCGACACCTACGACGACGACGGGTTCCCCATCGACATGGGGCTGATGGACCC
>JBDGTN010000069.1:0-2165 GCA_042216835.1 Halococcoides sp. | reverse complement strand
GCAACTGCTGTTCGGACTCGCCGTAGTATTTCGAGATGATCTCGGGACCGGCGATCGAGAAGAAGTTCGCCGAGGTCTCGTTGGCGACGGCCTTCGCGAGCAGCGTCTTCCCGGTCCCCGGCGGGCCGTGGAGCAAAACGCCCTGCGGGGGTTCGATCCCCAGTTTCTTGAAGATCTGGGGGTGTTTCATGGGCAACTCGACCATCTCGCGCACGCGTTGAATCTCCTTTTCGAGGCCGCCGATGTCCTCGTAGGTGATCCCGCCGCCAGTCTTCTCGAACCCGCTGATCGGCTCTTCACGCAGGTCGACCTCGGTGTCCTCGGTGACGAGCACGACGCCCTCGGGGTCGGTCTCCACGGCGATCAGCGGGATCGCCTGTCCGGGCGAACGCATGAATGGATGATTGGTCGAGGACATGACGGGGACGATGTCGCGCTCGACGACCGGGCGCTTGAGGATCTGGCGTTTGACCATTCCAGCGGCGTCGGAGCCGAACTGGACACTGGCCTCCTCGGGTGGCGCGAGCACGAGTCGGTCGGCCTTCTCGGCCTCGGCCTTGCGGATCTCGACGCGTTCGCCGATGCCGACATCGGCGTTCTGTCTGGTGAAGCCATCGATACGGACCGTATCGCTGTTCCAGTCCTGGCGGTCGGCCCGCCAGACCTTCGCGGCGGTGGAGTCGCCGCCCTCGATCTCGATGATATCGCCGGGCGAGAGCTTGAGGTGCAGGAGGGTATCCGGATCGAGGCGGGCGATGCCACGTCCCGAGTCGTTCGGGTACGCCTTGGCCACCTCGAGTTGGACCTCGTTCATGGGTGTGGGGGTATCCCACACTCGGTCGGGGCCGGAGAAAGGTCTTGTGCCCGCGGTGGTCCTCGGTCGCCGAGGGCGCACCGATCGGGTGGTTTTTCGGGCGGGGGCACCCTGGGGAGGTGTATGCAACTCCTCGCCGTCGACGGGAGCGCCGGCGCGAGTGGGGACATGCTGCTCGGCGCGCTGATCGACGCCGGGGCCGACCCCCAGGTGCTGGCCACGATCGAGGACTCGCTCGACATCGAGTATGCGATCACCGAGACGACGACCGGCGGCGTCGCGGCGACCGACGTGACCGTCCTGAACGCCGATGGCGTACCGATCGAGGGCGAGGGGGCCTCGCGCACGCTCGCTGACGTGCTCGCGATCGTCGAGGACCTGGACCTCCCCGGCGGCGTCGCGGGTCGGGCGCGGGCGATCTTCGAGCGCCTCGCCGCGGCCGAGCGCGCGGTCCACGGCAGCGATCGCGTTCACTTCCACGAGGTCGGGGCCGACGATGCCCTCGCCGACATCGTCGGCGTCGCATTGCTCCTCGCGGATCTGGACCCCGATCGGATCGTCACGACGCCGCTCGCGCTCGGATCGGGCACGGTCGAGATGGCCCACGGCACGCATTCGGTCCCCGCACCGGCGGTCGCCGAACTCGCCAGCGACGCCGACTTCTCCGTCCGGGGCGGTCCGGTGACGGGCGAACTGCTCACGCCGACGGGCGCGGCGATCCTCGCGGAGGTGGCCGAGGGCGTCGATCGCCTGCCGACCATGGCGGTCGAGACGGTCGGGTGGGGCGCGGGCGATCGCGACGTGGGCGACCGTCCGAACGCCGTGCGCGTCCTCGCCGGGACGGGGACGGGCGGCCTCCGCAAGGAGTCGATCACCGTCCTCGAGACGAACGTCGACGACGCCAGTCCCGAGGTGCTCGGATCGCTCCAGGAGACCCTCGTCGAGGCGGGGGCCCGCGACGTGACCATCGTCCCGACGACGATGAAGAAATCCCGGCCGGGCCACCTCGTGAAGGTCGTCGTCGCGCCCGAGGAGGCCGATCGCGTGGCGCGCCGCCTCGCCGTCGAGACCGGGACGCTGGGCGTGCGCGAGCACGGCGTCGGCCACCGCTGGGTTGCCGACCGCGAGACGCGATCGGTCGCAATCGACCTCGGAGGCGAGCAGTACGCCATCGACGTGAAGGTCGCGACCGACGACGATGGGTGCGTCCTCGATGCGAGTGGGGAGTACGAGGATGCCCTCGCGATCGCCCGCGACACCGGCCGGCCCGTCCGCGAGGTCCTCGCCCGCGCCGAGCGCGCGATCGCCGACGAGTAGCGATTCCCGACGCGAGTAGCGATTCCCGACGCGA
>JBDGTN010000133.1:0-2290 GCA_042216835.1 Halococcoides sp. | reverse complement strand
GTCGACGCTTCGTGCTCGACCGATCCGTCGTCGGTGAGCACCGGATGAGCAGGCGGTTCGTCGCCATCGACCAGTCCGAACAGGACCACCCGGCCGGCGTCGTGGTCGGCCGCCAGTCGCGCCCCGAGTGTCGCGGTGGCCTCGGCCGTCTCGCCGTACATCGGGACGAACACCTGATCGTCGGCCGCGATGGTCTCGTACAGCAGCCCCGCCCGGCGGTCGTAGACGCCACGACGCCAGGCGACGTATGCGCCAGCGACGAGCAGGCTCCCGACCATGACGCTCACCACGTACCCGACCGGATCGACACCACCCGGGCCGGTGACGTGGACGAGCAGCGCCGTCGAGAACGCCGCCGGAACCTGCATATCGAGCGCGAGCGTGATCGCAGCCGTCAGGAACACCCCCAGGGCGACCGCGCCCGCATGAATCTTTCCGGGAGGCACCTGATACCAGAACCGGGTCGTGACGGCGAGGGCGAGCCAGCCGGACGCGGCACCGATCGTGAGTCCCCCGACGAATCGGCGCACGTCGTGGTGCCACTCCCCGGGTTCGGCAAACAGCGAGTATCCGCCCGACGCCAGCGGCGGAAAGAGCAGGTAGGGCAGGGCGGCCTCCCGATTCGCGATCAGCGTCACGCCACCGATCACGACCGGCAGAACGATCAATACCGACAGTATGAGAAGATTCGTCGTGCGTTCGATCCACCGATGGGAGTGAATGACGATCAGGCGCCAGGCCCGTCGAGCAGCCACCCGCAGGGTTTTCGAGCCGCGTTCGGCCATCGATCGCACTCCGCCCGCCCGGCCATTCATCGGTTCGGCCCTATCGGGCGCGATCGAGCAGCGCCGTCGCCTCGGAAATCGCCCGGCGGCGGACGCGGTCCGCATCGAGAGTTTGCACGTCGCGGTCGGCCATGAGCACCCGGCCGTCACAGATCGTATGACGAACGTCGCTCCCGCGGGCGGCGTACACGAGGTGACTCACGAGGTCGTGTTCGGGCGTGAGGTGGGCCACGTCGAGGTCGATCACCGCGAGGTCGGCGCGAGCGCCCGCCTCGACCCGGCCCGAATCGAATCCGAGGACGCTCGCCCCGTCGGCGGTCGCCATCTCGACCGCCGCCTGGGCGTCGACCGCGCTGGCGTCGGCGGCGGCGAGTTTGCCCACCAGGGCGGCATCGCGCATCTCGCCCAGCATATCGAGATCGTTGTTCGAGGCCGCGCCGTCGGTACCGAGCGCGACCGGCACGCCCGCCTCCCGGAGCGCCTGAACCGGGGCCATCCCGCTCGCGAGTTTCATGTTCGAAGCCGGACAGTGGACGACGCCCGTCCCGCGCTCGGCGAGCAGATCGATCTCGGACTCCGAGAGGTGGACGCCGTGGGCCAGGAAATCCTCCGGAGCGAGCAGGCCACAGTCGGCGGCATACGCCAGCGGTCGGCGATCGCGCTCGGCGACGATCGGGTCGACCTCCTCGCGATTCTCGTTGGCGTGGAAATGCACCGGCACTCCGGCATCGCGAGCCTCGGGGACGAACTCCCGGAGGTACGACTCGCCGACGGTCGTCAGCGAGTGGGGCATGAATGCCGTCTGGATCCGCCCGTCGGCCGCCCCGTCGTACTCGCGCGCGAATGCCAGGCCGTCGGCACACTCCTGGCGGGCCGCATTCTCGTCGTTCCCGACGGTGATCGACCCGTATCCCAGGCGTGCGCGCAGGCCCGCCTCCTCGACCGCGGCGACGACTTCGGGCATGTGGAAGTACATATCCGCGAACGCGGTCGTCCCCGCCTTGATCATCTCCAGAAGGCCGAGATCCGCCCCCGCCCGGACCGCCGCTGGGGTGAGATGGGCCTCCAGCGGCCAGATGTCTTCTTCGAGCCAGGCCTGGAGCGGTTTGTCGTCGGCCACGCCACGAAAGAGCGTCATCGCGACGTGGGTGTGCGCGTTGACCAGGCCCGGAATGACGAGTCCCCGGGCCGCGTCGAGGTGCTCGTCACCGAACAGTTCGTCACCGATGGCGTCGATCCGACCGGCCTCGCGATCGACACGCACGTCCGCCCGATCGATCGATCCATCCGGGCGGAGCACGCGGCCGCCCTTGATGGCGAGTGTCTCCATGTGCTGGCTCCCGTCCGCGGGGGCCGTCAATCCTCCGACCGATCCACCCCACCAGAACAATTGGTCGCGTCGCAAAGCGGTCTAGAGTTTGCCTCAGGTGCTCTCAATTGAGAGGTCACAGCTCATTGCTGTTTTGGTCGATCGCTGGAGCAGTTCGTCGAGGAACGACTGGTAG
>JBDGTN010000101.1:0-2681 GCA_042216835.1 Halococcoides sp. | reverse complement strand
TCGGGGGACATCTCGAACGCCTCGGCGGGCGGCCACCCCTGCCGCCCTGGCGGACTCTCCGACTCGTCGTCCCAGTTCGTCGGCGTGCGTACTCCCTCCACGTTCCGATATGAGAGAACGGCCGGACAATCGTGGGGCTTCGATCGCCTGCGATTCGACGGCCCGCTCGGGACGTGCGGTCACACCGGTGTTCGCGGGACCAAACTCCTGTCGATCAGGTTCTGAACAGCTGTCCGCCGCGTTCTTCGATCACGCCACGATCGATCAGCGATCCCACGATCGCCGTCGTTGTGTCCTCGTCGATCTCGTAGGCGCCCCTGGCGAGTTCGTAGAGCGCGTCGAGTTCGATGGGGAATTCGCGGTTCTGGAGGAGTTTGACTACGTTACTGTACTCCGTTCGATCGAACGGTTCCCCGGCAGTGGGATCGTCGGTCCCGGCGTCTGCGGGATCGCCACCGTCGGCCGTGGGTTCGGCCGCCGGGGACTCGTCGCTCGCGGTCGGGCCGGTCTCAGCCGACTCGCGGCCGTCACCCGTCGGGGGTTCGTCGCCTGGATCGACTTTCGTTCCCTTCGGGTCGTCGTGTACGGTCGCGTCTCCGGAATCGGTCGCGTCCTCGATCGGACGCCCGTCGTCTGTTTCACTCGCAATATCGGCCGCTGGGTCGTCTGCAGGGTCGTCAACTGTTTCGTCCACAGTCTCGGCCCCGGGGTCGTCAACAGCGGCGTCCGCTTCTGGGCGTGTGTCGGCGATGAAATCGTCGCCGTCAGTGGATCGATCCCGTCCCGTGTCGGTCGTAGCCGGTTCGGTGGTCGTATCGGTCACCTCGGCGGTCGACGCTCCGTCGGCGGCGTCGGTCGTCGACGCCGAGAGTGTCTCGTCGACCGTGTCGAGCGGCTCCTCGCTGTCGAGGATCGACAGCGGGTCTGTCGCAGCGTCCAGGCGGCGCTGGTCGTCCGACGCTGCTTCGGCGATCACCTCTGCGATGCGATCGAACTTGGATCGACAGTCCGAACAGAGCGTGATCGTTCGCTGCGCGCTCGGATCGGAGACGATGGCCTCGGGAACGACCGGCCGATCGAGTAGCGTTTCCTGGGGGCCTGCCCCACAGAAATAACAGGTTGTCAATCGTTCCATGGTGGTGACTCGGACGCCTCGCTCATAGGCGTTACCGTGGAGCGCCCCGACCACTGGCAGTGGAGACGGGGCGGTGCCCGATCGCTCTCGGTCGTATCGGGCACCCAGGCGTTCCTCATCGAACCGCGAGACCACCGTCACGCTGATTGCGAGCCCTGTCACGCGGTCACGCCGCGCCGTCGCTTGCGGCGTGTGCGAAAACGAACGCACGGAGGAGTTTCGCAGCCAGGGTCGCCGTCTGGCCGTGGTCGCGGTCGGTCACCTCGACCACGTCGAATCCGTCGGCGTACGGGGCGACCCGACGGAGCGCGTCTCGAAGGACCCGTGGTGGGAGTCCGAACGGTTCTGGCGTGCCCGTCGCCGGGGCGAATGCCGGGTCGAGAACGTCGATATCGAGACTGCAGTAGACGCGCTCGTCAGTGAAATCGGGCGTCCAGTCGGCGACCGCCTCGCACGTGAGGACCTGGATATCGTCACCGCTGGCGCGGTCGTACTCGGCGGCCGATCCGGCGCGAGCGCCGAGAATAACGGCTCGATCGGCGCTTTCGAGCATTCGCTGTGTCGCTGTCGCGTGGCTGTAGGGATCACCGGCGTAGGCATCGCGGAGATCGAGATGGGCGTCGAAGACCACGACCACGTCCGGGTCGACCGCCCGCGCGACGGGTGGGCTGACGGCGTGTTCGCCCCCGATGACCAGCGGGACGAAATCGTCCCGGACGGCCTCGGCGATAACGCTGTGGAGGTACTCGCTGTACTCGACCGGGTCGCCGATCGCCCCGGGCGTGCCGACCGTCCCGTGATCGGCCACCGCACAGTCCGAAAACGATCGCCCGGTGGCGGGATCGTACTCCTCGAAGTGACGGGCCCCTGCTCGAACGGCCTCCGGGCCGAATCGCGCGCCCGGGCGACCGCTGGCCGACCGATCCAGTGGTGCGCCCACCACCAGGTATCCCGCCTGCTCGCGATCGCTCGTCGCCCCGGGAAAGTCCATTACACGATCTTGCGCTGCCCCTCGTAATCGAGAAACTCGATCTCGTCGTCGGGTTCGAGGTCGGCCTCCTCGGGATCGCGCATCACGAACGTGTCGTAGGTTTCGAGATCCATGATCTGGACCTCGTCGTCCTCGACGTTGACGACCTGGCCCTGCTTGCGCTCGATGATCGGCACCCAGACCTTCGCGTCCACTGGCTGGGAGAGACTACGCTTTTGCCCGTCGAAGACGCCCTTGGCGTCGATGCGCGCCTTCGCACTCCCGTGTTTGCCCGGCTTGGCCGTGCTGTAGGCGGTGATCTTGCACGGCGTATCCTCGATGTTGACGTAACTCCCCTCGTCGAGTTCCCGGACTTCGGTCTGCTCTCTCGGCATGGGCCGGGATTGCCACCCGTCGAGTATAAACGGTTTGAATCCCCGGAGCGGTCGAGGACGGCCGACGCCACGTTCCGTGCCGGTAGGTTTTTGAATAACCCGCAGTTATCACCCGGTATGAATCTCCCGACGCCCGGCGACCTCCGCGAGCGCCGGACCGATCTGGGATTGACCCAGAGCG
>JBDGTN010000122.1:0-2799 GCA_042216835.1 Halococcoides sp. | reverse complement strand
AGCGCGTCCGGCAGTGCGTCGGCGTCGGGCCCGCCGCCCTGGGCGAACTCGGGCGGGCCACCGCCACCGCCGCCGACGCGGTCGGCCAGGTCGGCGACGACACTCCCGGCGTCGACCGCACTCCCCTCGGGCCGGGCGACGACGAACTGCGCGCCGTCGGCCGCCGAACCCAGGACCGCGATTGCGCCGTCGTCGACGATGGCGTTGGCGGTCGCCCGGAGTGCGTCCATGTCGGCGTCCATCCGGCGGACGACGACGCGCTCGTCGCCGATCTCGTATTCGTCGCCATCCGTCCCGTCGCTCGCGCGCGCCGTCGCGAGATCCTCTTTCAGGCGGTCGATCTCTTTCCCGCGGGCCTTCCACTCCTCGAAGAATCGCTCGGCGGTCGCGGGTACGTCGGCGGGCGCGACATCGAACGTGTCGGCCGTCGCGCGCAACGCCCGGTCGGTGGCCTGGTGGGCGTCGATCGCTGCACGGCCGGCGGAGAACGTCACGCGGACGACGCCGTCCTGGACGCGCTCGGTCGACCGGATCACGATCGCGCCAACGTCACCGGTGCGCGCGACGTGGGTCCCGCCACAGGCCTGCACGTCGTCGTGGACCTGCACGGTGCGAATCTGCTCGCCGGTCGGAATCCCGCCCTGGTAGAGGTCGAATCCGTGTTCGTCCTCGGCGGCGTGGCGATCGACCCACTCGACCTCGACGGCCGCGTTCTTGCGGATCAGTTCGTTCGCGCGGTGCTCGATCGCGCGGCGGTCCGCGTCGTCGACGGCCTCGTAGTGGTGGAGATCGATCCGGGAGGACGCGACGCCCTTCTGGGCGCCTGCCTGGCGGACGTGATCGCCCAGTTCGTCGCGGGCGGCGTGGATGATCGCATGGGTCGCGGTGTGGTGGGCCATCAGCGCCGATCGGCGCTCGCGGTCGATCTGCCCGCGGACGAACTCGCCCGTCCCGGGATCGCCGTCGCAGGTATGCACGATGACGCCGTCGTGAATCTGGACATCCGTGACCTGGACTGTCCGGTCGTCGGTCGCGAGCGTGCCATGATCTGGGGGTTGGCCACCGCCCTCGGGGTAGAAGCGGGTCTGATCGAGGACGACATCGTACGTGCCGTCGCCATCGTCGCTCTCCTCGCGCTCGAACACCTCCAGGACGACCGCCTCGAACTCCATGCGGTGCTGGTCCTCGTAGTACAGCCGATCGGTATCGGGCAACTCCGCGAGGCGGTCGGCGTAGGGCAGTCCGCTCTCCTGGCGGGCGGCCGTCGATTGCTCGTGGCGGTCGGCGACGCGAGCGTAGAAGTCCTCGGGCACGTCGACCGCGACATCCATTTCGGCGGCGATCGACTCGACGGTATCGGGCTGGATGCCGTGGCTATCGTACAGTTCGATCAACTCCGCGGCGGGGATCGGTTCGTCGCGGTCGGCGTACTCCTCGGCGATCTGGCGGACCCGCCGCCCGCCACGTTCGAGGGTCTCGCGGTACTTCTCGACCTCGCTGCGCACCATCTCGCGGATGGTCTCCCGATCGCTGTAGTCCAGCCGACGGGCCTGCTGGGCGACCAGATCGTCCAGGTCCGCGGACAGGTCGATCTCGTCGGCCAGTCGGACGGTGCGCCGGAGCACCATCCGTGCGAGATAGCCCGTGCCGACGTTCGAGGGGACGATCCCGTCGCCGAACATATACGCGAGCGTCCGGCAGTGATCGGCGATGGCGTAGGTCGATTCCAGCGGTTCGAGGAGGTCACGCAGTCGGTCCACCTCGACGCCGATGTCTGCGGCGATGTCCGCGCGGGCGGCCTCGACGTCCTCGGCCTCGTCGATGTCCATCTCGCCAGCGAGTGCCGCCGCCTCGTGGACGATTCGTTCGTCCGCGTCGTCCATCTCGATCGCGGCGGCGTCTCGAATCGTCGCGATCGCGTCGGGGTAGATCGCCTCGTAGACCGTCGGCGTGCCCTGGCTCATCCAGGTCCACCGCTCCAGCCCGTAGCCCGTGTCGACGATGTAGGTGTCCATCGGGCTGTACCGGTTGCCGTCTTTCATCTCGTAGTCGCCGTCGGGGTCCTGCTCGAACTGCATGAAGACCAGCGTCGCGAGTTCCGCGCCCTGGTAGATCACCTCGAAGGCCGGCCCGGCGTTGCCGCCGCCCACCCAGGGGTCCTCGATGAGCGTCACCGCGTCCATGTCCGCGCCCAACTCCTCCAGCAACTCCACGCAAAAGGCGACGGTCTCCTCTTTCCAGTAGACCTCGCCCGAATAGGCGTACTCGTCGCCAGCGTCCTCGCGGGCGTTGAACGCGTGATGGGCCATCATCTCGAAGGCCATCGTGTGCCGGCCCGTGACGCCGACGTTGTCGATGTCCTGCATCCGGATGCAGGGCTGGCTGATCGTCAGCGGGTTCGCCGGCGGCGGGGTCTCGCCCGAGGTGACCAGTGGCTGGAAGTCGTAGATCGACGCCTGCGTGAGGAGCACGTCGTCGCGCCACCGGTTCGCGGCGACGGGATAGGGCTCGATGCGCTCGTGATCGCGCTGCTCGAAGAAGGACAGAAACCGCTCGCGCATCTCCGAGAGCGTCAGTTCCTCGTCGAATCCGGGGTCGTCGATGAAGCTGTATGCGTCACACGGTGGCTCCCCACAGGTCTCGCGCTCGGCGTCGAGCGTCCAGAAGTGGTCCCCACACTCGGCACACTCCCGACGGACGAACCCCCGATCCTCGAAGTATGACAGTCGATACTCGTCTTCGAGGTCACTCATTGTCAAGACGTGACCGAGGATCGGCCAAAACAGTTCCGAAGGGGCG
>JBDGTN010000080.1:0-2900 GCA_042216835.1 Halococcoides sp. | reverse complement strand
ACGTCCTCGCCACCGAGTCCAACCCACTCCTGGGCCCGACTCCCACGGGAATACTCGGCATGGCCCCCTGGATCGTCGTGGCCGCCCTGCTGATCTGGCGAGCGCCCACTCACTGGGAGTGAAGAGGGCCACAGCGCAACCGGTGCCATCGTTCGATCGGGACGAGTCTTGCCGAATTCGAACAGGACAAATCCAAACCGACTAATCGCCCGCGTTCGACCGACCGGCATGGTCACCGCGAGTGCACCCGGCAAGGTCTACTGCTTCGGGGAGCACGCGGTCGTCTACGGCGAACCGGCGATTCCGTGTGCGATCGACCGTCGGGCGCGTGTTACCGTCACCGAGCGCGAGGACGCGGCCCTCAGAATCGAGGCCGACGATCTCACGCTGGAGGGGTTTACCGTCGCCTACGACGGCGGCCCCGAGGATCGACCGGATGTCGACGCGCCCGAGTCGCTGCTCGATGCGGCGATGGGCTACGTCAGAGCGTCGATCGAACAGGTCCGGGATTTGCTCGACCGACCGAACGCCGGTTTCGACGTGGCAATCGACAGCGAGATCCCGCTGGGGGCAGGTCTCGGGTCGTCAGCGGCGGTCACGGTCGCGGCGATCGCCGCCGCGGTCGCCGAATGCGGGCAGACCGTCGATCCCGAAACGATCGCCGAGCGCGCCTACGCCGTCGAGAACGCGGTCCAGGACGGCCAGGCCTCGCGAGCGGACACCTTTTGCTCGGCGATGGGCGGCGCAGTCCGGGTCGAGGGCGACGATTGCCGCCGACTCGACGACGTTCCCGCACTCGATTTCGTCGTCGGCTACGACGGCGGTGCGGGCGATACCGCTGCACTCGTCCGTGGCGTCCGTGAGGATCGGGATCGATACGACTTCGCGAGCGAGACCATCGCGGCGATCGGGACGATCGTCCGCGAGGGACAGAGCGCCCTCGAAGCGGGCGATCGCGACGCCGTCGGTCGGTGCATGGACGCCAATCACGGCCTGCTCTCGGCACTGGGCGTCTCCGCGCGATCGCTGGACGCGATGGTCTGGGCGGCCCGCGAGGGCGGCGCCACCGGTGCGAAACTCACCGGCGCGGGTGGCGGCGGGTGTATCGTCGCGCTCGGCGACGGTTCGGTCGAGCGATCCCTGGAGTTCGCCCCGGCCTGTGAGCGTTCGTTCGCGACCGCGATCGATCGCGACGGCGTCCGCCTGGAGGGGCCCGATTCGTGATCGTCCTCAAACTCGGTGGCAGCGTCATCACCGACAAGTCCTCTCCCGAGACCGTCGACGAGGCCGCCCTCGACCGGGTTGCAGGGGCTGTCGGCGAAGTCGGGGACTCGCTGATCGTCGTCCACGGTGGCGGGAGTTTCGGTCATCACCACGCCGATCGCCACGGCGTCTCCGATCGGGAGGGAACGGGGTCGGCAACAGCAATCCGTGCAATTCACGCCGCGATGGGCCGACTGAACGAGGCCGTCGTCGACGCACTCGCGGCGGCCGGCGTGCCCGCCGTCCCCGTCCGCCCGCTCTCGATCGCGTCGAAGACCGACGACGAACTGGATGTCGCGGTCGAACCGGTCCGGACACTCTGTGCGGAGGGGTTCGTGCCCGTCCTCCATGGCGATGTCGTCGGACACGCCGGTCGTGGCGCGACGATCGCCAGCGGCGACACCCTCGTCGCAGCGCTCGCGCCGGCCGTCGACGCCGACCGGGTGGGTCTGTGCACCGGCGTCCCGGGCGTGTTCGACGACGACGGCCGGATCATCGAAGAGATCACCGATCCGGCCGCCGTCGGGAGCCTGGGCGAGAGTGCGGCGACCGACGTGACCGGTGGCATGGCCGCGAAAGTCCACACCCTCGCGGCGCTCGATCGACCGGCGTCGATTTTCGGGGTGGACGATCTGAAGGGGTTTCTCGATGGCGACAGTCCCGGAACGACCGTCCGGTGAACGGCATCACACCGCCACGGAGGCCACGATGGGCCAGATCGACGGGGGTTGATCGATCGATCACCGCCGCTTCGCCCTGTTTTCGACGGTACAGCCGTTGATTGAGGTCGCGCGATTTATAATCGAATCTGCAAATCGTTTTGCGCTTTGATCGCCTAGGAGGGAACTATGCTGACGATCTCGGCCCGCGAAACCGTCCGCCACGTGGTCGGGACGATGGCGTTCGTGCTCGTCGTCATCGTCGCGGGTGCCGGTGCGATCGGAGCGGGCCTGTTTGCCCTGTCGACTGTCGGACCGCTGGACGCACTGAGTCGATCGGCTCTCGCGGCCGCCCCGGAATTTGCGATCGCGGGAGTCGTCGGACTCCTCGGCGGAACGGCTCTCATCGTCGCTGGCGCAGCCGTGCTGGCGCTCGACACGGTCGCGTCGGGTGTTCGTATCGGACTCGACCGCACGGCGGCCCTCGATCGGCCGCTGACGCCCGGCACGGCGTCCCGGCCGACGCCGCCCGACCGACCGGAGCGACACGACCCGGACCCCCAGGACGGTCCCGATCCTCGTCCTGCAGACTGGACCGAAGCCAATGCTGTCGAGCGGTCACGGGCACCGGCCGGTTACGGTCGCGTCGGTCCATCCGACGACGAATCGGCTGGTGACGCCGACGGGACGCCGGCCCGCGACGATATCGACCGATCGGCTGCCGATACCGCCGACCGATCGGCCGGCCCTGGAAGGAGCGACGAGGGCGAACAGGCCGGAACCGGCGAGAACAACGGTGGCAGCGACCAGACCGGCGACGATGGCGTCGGGGGTGGCGACGATGGCGATCGGGCCGGCGACGAGAGCGAGACTCCGGGCGCTGACGGCGGAGAGAACGACGACTGGGTCTTCATGGGGGACGCAGAGACGACGGACGAGACCGATCGAACCGCCTGAGCGGTGCGGAAACGTTTATCT
>JBDGTN010000066.1:0-3078 GCA_042216835.1 Halococcoides sp. | reverse complement strand
CATGACCGGGACCGTCCTGGAGGTCGATCCGGCGACGCTGGCGGAGGGGGTCAACCTGCTGTGGGTGCTGGTCGCGACCTTCCTCATCTTCTTCATGCACGCCGGGTTCGCCATGCTGGAGGCGGGCCAGGTCCGGGCGAAAAACGTCGCCAATCAGCTGACCAAGAACATGCTGACCTGGAGTGTCGGCGTCACGGTCTTTTTCCTGATCGGCGCCGGCATCTCGTCGCTGACGGGGATGCTCACCGGCGGGGCCGCCTTCGGCGGTCTGTTCGCCACCTGGAGGATGGGATCGGGCGATCTGGTCGGCTGGCTGTTCGGGGCGGTCTTCGCGATGACCGCCGCGACCATCGTCTCGGGCGCCGTCGCCGGCCGGGCCCGCCTGCGGGCCTACGTCGGCTACACGATCTTGCTCGCGGCGGTGATCTACCCCGTCGTCGCCGGCCTCGTCTGGGGCGGGGGCCTGCTCGCGGGCAGTGGCCCCCTCGGCGACCTGCTCGGCGTCGGATTCCACGACTTCGCGGGCGGGATGATCGTCCACGGGATGGGGGGACTCGCCGGCCTGACGGCGGCCGCCGTGATCGGACCGCGTCTCGGCCGGTTCGAGAACGGCAGCGTCAACGTCATTCCCGGCCACTCGATCACCTTCGCCGTGCTCGGAACGCTCATCCTCGCCTTCGGCTGGTACGGGTTCAACGTGGGCACGGCCGCGACGGTGTTCGATCCCGCTGCCGCCAAAAGCGGCACGCTCGCGCTCGGGGCCTTTGCCAACGTCGGCTCAGTCGCACTGGCGACGACGCTCGGCATGGCCGCCGGCGCGATGGGCGCTGGTGCGGCGGCGTGGTACAAGACCGGCAAGGTCGACACGCTGTATGTCGCCAACGGCATGCTCGCCGGCCTCGTCGGCGTCACCGCGATCGCGGACGGCATCGTCTGGCCCGGCGCGCTGCTCGTCGGATTCCTGGCGGGCGTGCAGTTGCCGATCGTCTTCGGGGTCGTCGAGAAGCGCCTCCACATCGACGACGTGTGTGCCGTCTTCCCCGTCCACGGCTCGGCGGGCATCCTCGGCGCGCTCGCCTTCCCGTTCGTGGCGACGGAGTTCTGGGCCGGGTCGGCCGGCGTCACCTGGCTCGCCACGCAGTTCGCCGCACAGGCGATCGGCGTGAGCGTCATCGCCGTCTGGACGGTCGGCGCGACCGCGGCGGTGTTCTACACGTTCAAACTCGCCGGGCAGGCTCGCGTCACGGCCGAACACGAGCGCGAGGGTCTCGACAGCAGCGAGCACGGCGTCGAGACCTACCCCGAGTTCGGCGTCGGCGACGAGACCCCGATGATGGCCGACGGTGGTATGGTCTCGCCCGACCGTGCACGAACGACGGGAGGTGACACCGAATGACTGACTCCGACATCGAGATGGTCGTCGCGATGATCCGCCCCGACAAACTCGGCGCGGTGAAGCAGGCCCTCGCCGAGGTCGGCGCGCCCTCGCTGACGGTGACACAGGTCTCCGGGCGCGGATCGCAGGCCGCCAAGAAAGGCCAGTGGCGCGGCGAGGAGTACGTCGTCGACCTGCTCCAGAAGGTCAAAATCGAATGTGTCGTCGCCGACGTGCCGACCGACGACGTGATCGAGGCCATCCGCGAGGCCGCCCACACCGGCGAAAAGGGCGATGGCAAGATCTTCGTGCTTCCGGTCAGCGACGCGGTACAGGTCCGCACCGGCGAGCGCGGTCCCGACGCCGTATAGATGGTCGATGCGATCGACCGCCGAGTGATCGACGCGCTGATCGGGGACGGTCGCGCCAGTCTGCGGACGGTCGCCGACCACGTCGGCGTCTCGCCGACGACGGTCGCCACGCGACTGGACGACCTCGACGGCGTCGTCGATCGCGTCGTCCCGATCCTCGATTACGGGGCCCTCGGGGAGGAGATCGCGGTCGTTCGGCTTCGCGTCGACGGATCGAATCGCGAGGCCGTCACCGATCGCCTGGACGCTCGCCCGCGACTGCTCTCGGTGTACGCGGTGACGGGCCCGACGGACGTGATCGCGGTCGGTGCGTTCGACGATCGAGATGCGATCGACGACGCCCGCTCGGAGATCCACGCGATCGAGGGCGTCCGGGAGATCGAAGTCGACGTCGTCCGCGAGGTCGTCACCGCCTTCGAGCAGTTCCCCGTCGCCGAGCGGGCCTGACGGAGCGGTCTCGCCTCGCAGCCGACGCCATTTTGAGCCGTGCGGCCGCGGTGCCGGTATGGAGAGGGCCTGGCGCGACGCGATCGCGACACCGATCGATCGCCCAGGCATGGCCGGGACTGCGCTGGCCGGTGCGGGGATCGTCCTCACGACCGGCATCACCGCCGCCGGCGCGCTGTACCCCGACTACTCGATTCACGGCCAGACGATCAGCGCGCTCGGCGCTCACGACGCCTCCGGCCAGCTGGTCCAGCCCGCCGCCACGGTGTTCACGCTCTCGCTGGCCGTCGCGGGCGCGCTCCTGATCCTCGCCGCTGTGACCGGCCGCTCGACGATCGATCGACCCGTCGCGGGCGGACTCGCCCTCACGGGCCTGGGCGTGCTCGGCGTCGCCGCGTTTCCCGCTCACCTCGGCGCGCCCCACGCGATCAGCGCGCTGGTGGCCTTCGCGGGCGGCGGGGCGACGGCAGTGATCGCCGGATTCGCGGCGCGGGGCCCGATCCGGTGGCTGTCGCTGGTGCTCGGCGCGTGGGCACTGCTCGCGCTGGTGGCCTTTCTCGCGCTGTTCGGGGCGACGCCGCTGGGCGTCGGCGGTCTCGAACGGATGATCGCGCTGCCGATCCAGGGCTGGACGATCCTCTACGGTGGGTGGGTGGTCGACGACCGCGACGGCAACTTCGAGGACGGGTTCGGAACGCTCGGCGAGGGTCAGAGCGACTGGATTCGCGAGCGGCGAGACGCTTCGAACGCCGACCGTAGGGAGCGAATTGAGCGGCTCGACGACTCCGGGAAGCGGTGATCGGCCTCAGCGCTCGCCCGCTCGATCGACCCCGACCGCCCGCACGGGCGACCCGTCGCCGTCGAGGCCCAACGGCAGCGCTCGCA
>JBDGTN010000070.1:0-3094 GCA_042216835.1 Halococcoides sp. | reverse complement strand
CACAACTGGCAGGGCGTCGATCGATCGGTATGAGCGACACCGAACGGAAAGTCGAGGCTGCCGAGGAGGCCGCGCTCGAACTCGCGACCGTCGAGGAGGCCGACCGCAACGCCGCACTGGCGGCGATCGCGGAGCGAATCGACGATTCGCGCGAGGCAATCCTCGCGGCCAACGACGACGACGTGGCGGCCGCCGAGGAGAAACTCGAGGCCGGCGAGTACACCCAGGCGCTGGTCGATCGTCTCGACGTCGACGACGCCAAGATCGACTCGATCGTCGACATGGTCGAGAGCGTCGCCGACCGGGCGGATCCCCTGGGCGAGACCCTCGAGGCGCGCCACCTCGACGACGATCTGGATCTGTACCGGGTGGCGGTCCCCATCGGCGTCATCGGGACGGTCTTCGAGTCCCGGCCCGACGCGCTCGTCCAGATCGCCGCGCTCGCGCTCAAGTCGGGGAATGCGGTCATCCTCAAGGGCGGATCGGAGGCCAGCGAGTCGAATCGCGAACTCTTCGAGATCATCCGCGAGGCCGCCCAGACCGTCGAGGCCATCCCCGAGGGCTGGGTGCAACTGATCGAGGCGCGGGAAGCCGTCGATACCGTCCTGGAGATGGACGAATCGATCGATTTGTTGATGCCCCGTGGTTCGTCGGACTTCGTCAGTTACGTCCAGTCGAACACCCAGATTCCCGTGCTCGGCCACACCGAGGGGGTCTGTCACGTCGTCGTCGATCGCGAGGCCGATCTGGACGAGGCGGTCGAGGTGGCCTACGACGCCAAGGTGCAGTACCCCGCGGTCTGTAACGCCGTCGAGACGCTGCTCGTCCACGAGGCGGTCGCCGACCAGTTCTTGCCCCGGGTCGCCGAGCGCTACGCCGAGGCGGGCGTCGAGTTGCGCGGCGACGATCGAACGCGGGAGGTCCTGGCGGACGCCGGCCTCGATGTGCGCGAGGCGACCGCGGCGGACTGGACGACCGAGTACGGCGATCTCGTCTTGTCGATCGCGGTCGTCGAGTCGCTCGATGCGGCGATCGATCACGTCAACGCGAACGGCTCGAAACACACCGAGTCGATCCTGACCGCAGACGATGCCCGCGCCCGGGAGTTCATGACCCGGATCGACGCCGCGAGCGTCTTCCACAACGCCTCGACCCGCTTCGCGGACGGCTATCGCTATGGCCTCGGCGCGGAGGTCGGCATCTCGACGGGCAAGATCCACGCCCGGGGCCCGGTCGGCCTCGCGGGCCTGACGACCGACAAGTACTACCTGGAGGGCGACGGCCACCGCGTCGCGACCTACGCTGGCGAGGACGCCCGTCCGTTCGTCCACGAGGAATTCGACGGCAAGTGGTGACCGGTCGGCACCACTCGCAATCGGCCGCATTATCGCGACGGAAAATATACCGTTTCCTTCGACGGCATTATCGCCGCTCGATGTTGAAGTCCTTCGAGTCCGGGCTGAGTTCCTGGAGGATCTTTTGCATGTCGTCTTCGTCGATTTTGCCCTGGACGCGGCCCGACTGGGCGAGCGCGAGGACCTGCTGTTCGGCCTTCTTGGCCTGCTGGGGTTTGGTCATCTCGACGGCGTTGAGCCGTTTGCGAGCGCCGTCGGTGAGATGCTTGCGCAGCATGGCCTTGCGCTGGGCGTCGGCCTGCTGGCGCGCGGCCTCTTGCTGTTCGCTCGCGCCCTCCTGGCCCTCGGCCTGTTCGCGAAGCTGCTCCATTTTCTCCTGGCGAAGCTCTTCGATCTTGTCGTCGGATGGCTCCCCGCTCATTGAGAGGGGATACACGAGGGGGCGGGAAAATCATTTCGCACGTCGTCGCTCTCCGGATCGAGTCTCGTCAGTGGGCAATCGGGTGTCGCCAGTCGATCATGCGGCGGGGCTCCGTCTGGCGTGTCCCAGCGGCGAGCGTCGCGGGGTGTTCCGGGGCCCGGGAGTGGCGAACGTGTGCTCGCGATCGGTAGAGACACAAAACCCTTATGCCGAGCATCCGTCGATTTAGATATGAGTCTGGATATCGGTGGCATCCTGCCCCAACTCGGCCTCGAATTCGGTGGTGGCGCGCTGATCGGCGGCATCATCGGCTTCGCAGCGAAGAAAGTCGCGAAAGTGATCGCGGTCCTCGTGGGTCTGGAACTCGCGCTGTTCAAGTTCCTCGAAACGCGGGGCATCCTCGAGGTGAACTGGACGGCGATCACCGGAGCGGCAACCAATGTCACACAGTCGGCCGGCGAGACGACGGCGCAGGTCAACTCCTGGGCGATGAGTCTGCTCTCGACGCTTCCGGTCGGGGTGGGCTTCACCGGCGGCTTCCTCGTGGGCTTCCGGAAGGGATAGTGGGTGCGGCGGTCTGGACGGCAAAACCCTCGGGTAACGGAACGTTCACCGACGACGGCGGACCTCCTCCCGGACATGGACGTTTCGAGACGCCACCTCCTGGCCGGGACCGGCGTCGGTCTTGCTGGCGCCGGTGTGGTCGGCCTTTCGGCCCTGCTCGACGGGACCGGTGGCACCGATCGGCCGATGCGGTGGTGGGGGACTGGATGAACGCTGGCGGGCCCTCGGGGTTCTGGCGAGAGGTCGTCCTGTGGAACGTCGCCAGTGCCGAGGAAATCGCCGGGGAACTCTCCGATTCCGGGGCGTTCGAGGTTTCGAATCAGCTTCCGACCGACGCGCTCCGGGCGGCGACCGACCCCGAGACCGTGGTCTTTTCGGCTGGTGGCGGTATCGCGGTCGAGGGACGGATCGACACGGCCGCGCTCCGATCGGCGTCGTTTCCCATGCCACAGATCCGTGCGCGGGCAGCGGCCCGGAGCGAGACCACCGACGAGCGGGTCGAGCGGATCAGCCGACATCGGGGCGTCGATCTGTACGCCAAACGCTGGACGGACGGCACGCCCTGGTCGATCGTCGCGATGAACGACGAGATCTACCTCCACTCGTGGATCGAGGAGACGCTGTCGGCCAGCCGGGACAGCGTCGAGTCGATCATCGACTGCCGGATCGAGGGGACGGGTCGGCCGGCCGGGACAGCGCCGAGTCGATCATCGACTGCCGGATCGAGGGGACGGGTCGGCTGGCCGAGTCCGGC
>JBDGTN010000089.1:0-3239 GCA_042216835.1 Halococcoides sp. | reverse complement strand
CGATTCCGTAGCACGTCATGCTCCACAGGGCCACACAAAAACGCTTGCGGTAGGACATCCGACTCCCATCGTCCGTGGTCCGTGACCAAGTTGTCCGCTCGACCCCCGCCTGTTCGCTCCTCGGTGCCGACAGAGTGTCGGAACACTCGTCACTCACGGGAAGGCAGGGGTATGCGCTCGTATCTTTATCAGGGCCACCGTTCGGGGTTCCAACTACTACGAGGTGACTGTCGACATTGCGGACGATACTGTTCGCACCCGCTGTAGTAGTCCGTACGACTACGCGGGTGACTGCAAACACATCGTTGCGGTTGTACTGGCCGTCGAGGACCGCGATACCGACACGGACAGTGAGACTGCTGCCGGTCCAGATAGCGCTCTGTCAGAGACGGTAGCCATCGAATCAGTAGTCGCGGACATGGCAGCCGACGAGCTTCGATCGTTCCTGCTGGAGATCATAGAGGACGACCCCGACATCCGCGACCGCCTCGTCGCGTTCGCAGGTGAGGACACGGGCAAAACCGTCTACGACTACAAGCAGGAGATCGGCCGACTGTTCGACAGTGCTGCCGGCCGTGGTGGGCTGATCGAATACGACACGCACGTTGATTGGTCTGTGTCTGAACGCGAATCCAACCGACGCGGTCTGTCCGCGCCAATGCCGGGACAATCGGACACTATCGGCCGTCCCATCGCGTGACCGTGATAGCCCCCTCTCACGGAGCGAACGATGGACACGGCAACAAGGTACCTCCGAATCCGACCGCTTGCGGACAGATAGGAGTAACGGTCGCCTGGCACGGCCAGCAGTCCACCACACCGACGTTATGGGGCGACCTGTGCCCGAAAAGTGTGGTCGTCCGATGGTTGGACCACGAACCGTGAACTCCCAACTGCGGTCGGGAATCTCCGTCCTCGGCGAGCGCCCGAATGGGCGCGAGCAGGGCGGGGAGGATGTCAATCCTCGCGGCGTTCGATCTCGATATCGTCCGGATCGATCGCCAGGCCGAATGTCGGCACCAGGCGACGCTCCCGGCGGGCCAGACCCCGGCTCGCGAGCGTATGCAGCGCCGACCGAACCTCCTCAACCGATGGATCGCGACCGGCCTCGCGGACGGCCTGTAGTGTGGCGACGACGCTCTGGGTGCGCTCGTCGGGCCCGGGCAGCGCGTCGAGAACGGCCGCCTCCAGGGCCGACAGTTCGACCGCGTGGTCGTCGCTTTCGTCGAGACGACCGGCCTCGCGCAGGCGTTCGCGGGCGGCGGCCGTCGCCCGGATCATCGAGTCCTCGTCGCGATAGTAGTACTCCGAGAGGTCGTCTTCGAGCGTGGCGTGGACCTCACTGCCGTCCGCGAGATCCCAGCGATCGGCGAGGTCGGCGTTTTTCGTGGGTTCGAGGGCGACCAGGTCCTCGATCCGGTCGAGCACGTCGTCGCTCATCGTCGCCCGATCCGAGACCCTGGTATCTACGCGTTCCGATCGGGATCGCGCTCGTGGTCAGCACCGTCAGCGCCGCCGCGGATCGCGGCCAGCCGATCGGCGACCGCGTCCCAGTGACTGCCCCGCCAGAAGTGCTTCTCGCAGTCGGGACAGCGCCAGACCGGCCGCTCGTCGAGGTTGGGCACGTCCGCGGGCGTCGGGCCCGACTGGACGGGATCGAGGGAGCCATTGCACGCGCTGCAGCGCTCGGGGCGATCCGGGAGTTCGAGCGCGAGTCCCCGATCGGCGAGCGCCCGTAACTGCGCGTCGGTATCGGTCGATTCGAGTCCGACCGCGCGATCGACCGCGTCAGCGAGCACCCGATCGCGCGTCAACATCGTCCGGTCCTCGCGATGAGCGATCGCCCGGAGCGCGTCGTCGCTCTCGACCCCGCGATCGAGCGCGTACGCGGTGTCGAACCCACACATCCGCAGGATCGTCGCCAGCGAGCCACACATCGCGTCTGCGAGAAATGGGCCGTCGAGGGCATCGGAGCCACTATTCGGGCCGTCGAGGGAATCACTGGCCTCGCCGCTCGCGCGAGCGTCTGGATCGGCGTCAGAACGATCCTCACCCGTCATCGAGAACGGTCTCGACCGGGTGGGCGTTCAGTACGTCGTCGGCCTCGGCCCACCCGCGGCGGGCGGTGTGGACGCCGTACCGGGCGAGATCCAGCGCGCCCGGGCGGTGTGCGTCGGTGTTGACGACGATTCGCGCGCCCGCCTCGATGACGGTCCGGACGGCCCGCCCGCCGAGATCCAGGCGCCGCGGATTGGCGTTTACTTCGAGGGCCGTACCGTTCTCGGCGGCGGCCGCACCGAGGCGGTCGAGATCGACCGCGAGGCCTTCGCGTCCGAGACGGAAGGCCCCCGTCGGGTGGCCGATCACGTCGACGTGGGGATGCTCGACGGCGGCGACGAGGCGGTCGGTGCCCGGACCGTCGAGGTCGTGGTGGGGCGAGGCGACGACCACGTCGAGACTCGCCAGGAGGTCGTCGTCGATCCCGATCGTGCCGTCCGGCGCGATGTTGGCCTCGACGCCCGCGAGCAGTCGGACCGCGGCCGACTCGTCGGCCTCGCGAATGCGATCGCGGTGGTCGCGCAACTCGTCGTCGGTGAGGCCGACGCCGCCGACGATGCCCGGCCCGGCGGCGTGATCCGCGATCGCGAGGTAGTCCAGATCGCGCTCGGCAGCGGCCGCCGCCATCTCCTCGATCGTCGCGTCGCCGTCCGAGGCCTCGGTGTGGACGTGCAGATGGCCCTGGAGGTCGTCCTCGGCGAGCAGGTCGGGCAACTCGTCCGCCGCCGCGGCAGCGATCTCGCCGCGGCCCTGCCGGAGTTCGGGCGGAATCGGGGGCAGATCCAGCGCCTCGTAGATCGCCGCCTCGCGCTCGCCGGCGATCCGCTCGCCCACGCGCTGGCCCTCGGCATCGTCGGTGTCGACTTCCCACACGTCGAACAGGCCGAACTCGTTGAGCTTCCAGTCGCGCTCGATCGCGCGCTGGCGGAGGTCGACGTTGTGGTCGCGACTCCCGGTGAAATACTGGGTCGCCGCGCCGAACTCGGCGGGATCGACCACGCGAAGATCGATCCGGACGCCCCCGCTGCGAATCGCGGCCTTCTGGTCGCCGGCCTCGATCGTCGCGTCGGCGTCGGACCAGTCGGTAAAGGCCTCGACGACCGCCGCGCTCGCCTCGCTCGCGACGAGCACGTCCACGTCGCCGACGGTGGGCTTCCACCGGCGGATCGACCCCGCCAGCG
>JBDGTN010000028.1:0-3244 GCA_042216835.1 Halococcoides sp. | reverse complement strand
GCATGGGTCGATCGCTTCTTAAATATTCAAAAATTATCTTAAGTACTACGGTCCCTCACGACTTGAGGCCGGAGGCTCCGTCTCGAAACTGCTGAGCCGGGCGACTGTGCCGGTGAGCGGGCAATCGGCGGGCGATCCATGCGACTTTGTGCCTGGCTCGCCCAGTATCGGCATGGATCTGAAACGGGTCGATCTCGCGGTGTTCGTCTACAACGTCGCGGTCGTGGCCTCGGGCGCGGCGATCGTCACGACTCTGCAGATCGAATCGGCGGTGACGAGCGTCGCGGTCGCGGTCGTGCTCGGTGCCGTCTGGACGATCTACGTCCGAATGCGCCTCCTCGATCACCTGCTGGAACTCGAAAGCCGGGATGCCAGCGAGGACGACCGAAACGGCGATCCTGGCGAGGGTGGCGATGTCGACCCACCGTGGGGAGTCTAGACCAGCAGTTCGACGACCGCGAACAGCACGACCACGCCGAGGACATCACAGACGTTGGTGACGACGGGGATCACCACCGAATCCGGATCGAATCCGGCGTGCCACGCGATCCACGTGGTGACGCTCGTCACCACGATCGCGATATTTGCGAGGACGATTCCGCTCACGGTCGCAATCGTGACGACCGTCACCGCCGGAAGCGTCGGATCGACCGTGAGCGACGCCAGGCCCCAGGCCCCCAGGCCCACGAGCGGAAACAGCGTCGCCGCAAGGGCGATCGTGGCGATCGCCGACCCGACGAGCCACCGACCGCCGCGATCGGGACCGACCGTGCCCAGCGCGAGCGCCGTCGAGAGACGCGAGGCGAGAATACTCCCCAGATTACCGGCCGTCCCGATCGTCACGGGGACGAGAACGAGCAACGCGGGCATCTGGAGGAGGCGTCGCTCGTAGCGGCCGAGGACGAGACCGCTTCCGATTTCGACGAGGACGAGCACCGCGAGAATGGGGCCCATCGCGCGCGTGATCCCGCTGATCGTCCAGCGAGACTCCACTCAGATCACCTCCGCGACGAGTCGTGCAGCGACCAGTAGTGCGGCCATGCCGAACACGTCGCCGGTCGTCGTCACGATCGGTCCGACCAGCGTGTCGGGATCCACTCCGCGTCGATAGCCCGTGACGATCACGGCTACGACGACCACGATGAGGATACTGCCCGAGATGAGTCCCGCGAGCACGGCGATCGCGAGCAGCGGAAGGATTGCGACCGGCCGGCCGAGGGCTGGCGCGATCGCGCCGACCGCGAGCGCCCCGAACGCCCCGGCGAGGAGGCCATCGACCAGTGCGGCGGCCGCCGCGCGACGGAGGCGCGGATCGTCGATCTGCGGGCGAAGCAGGCCCTGGTGGAGCCCGGTCGCCAGTCGTGCACCAAACGAGCCATAGACGTTTCCCCGGAGCGCGAGCAGCGCCGGCACGAGCACGACCAGGCCCTCGACCCGGGCGAGATCGGACCGCATCCCCGCAAAGACCAGGCCGGCGAGCAGACCGCCGACCGCGCTCACGGCAAGCGGGCCGATCGCCTCGCGGTAGGCCTCCCCGGCGGCCGCCCGGACGCTCATCGTCGGGGCGAGGGTCGGCGAGGGGAAAAACGAACCGGGCGGGACCGATCGACCAGCACCCTGGCCAGACCGGACAATCGCAGCACGCACCACGACGCCCCGGCGCGATCGCCGTGGCCAACGCTTATGCCCGCCCTGGTCCCACGTTCCGCCATGGACGTGTTGGTGGGGGTCGGCGGCACGGCGGCCTCCTGGGAAGCACTCGAAGAGTCGGCCGAGCGGGCCCACGAGGCCGGTGACGATCTGACGGTGGCCATTTTCGAGACGAGCGATATCGCGGCCGATCCCGAGACGGTCGAAGAACGCGCCCTGGAAATCCTCAGAGCGGCCGGTGTCGATGCCGAGATTCGGCACCTGTCGGGCGACCCGGGCGGCGCCCTGGTCGAACTCGCGGACGGCGAGGGCTTCGATCGCCTCGTCCTCGGGGGGTCGTCACGAAGCAATCTCGGGAAGATCCGATTGAAAAGCATCGCCGAGTTCGTCGTCCTCAACTCCGAAACCCCGGTGACGCTCGTCCGATGACCGATTCCGCCGACTCGTTTCCAGACGCGATCGCCGGGCCCTTCGAGCGGCCGCCACGGACGTTCGTCGACGACACCGACCGACGAATCGACATCGAGACGGCCGATCCCGACGCCACCGACGATCGGGGCCCACTGGTCGATATGTACCAGCGATTCGATCCGGCCGATCGCGCCCAGGGAATCCCCCCGATCGAGGCCGACGCGATCGAACGCTGGCTCGATCGGCTCACCTGTGGCGACTGTCTGAACCTCGTCGCCCGGGACGACGACCAGGTCGTCGGCCACTCGATGGCCGTCCCCGACGAGGGGGGCACGCCCGAAACGATCGAGGCGTACGAACTCGCGATCTTCGTCGAGAAACCCTATCAGGGTGCGGGCATCGGAACCGCGCTCACCGAGGCGCTCCTCGGCGAGGCGGCCGCCGCGGGCGTCCAGTACGTCTGGCTCACCGTGGAACGCTGGAACGACCCCGCGGTCGCTGTCTACCGGGATATCGGATTCGAGGTGGTCGAGTCGTCGAGTTTCGAACTCGAGATGGCGATTCGACTCACAGACGGCGAGGCGTAGCGATGCTCAGACCGACAGCACCGGTTCGCTGGCATACGAGAGCAGGTGCTGGGAGACGCGCCCGAGAATGCCGCCGTCCTCGCCGATTTCGTCACCGCGCTCGATCACGATGAAGTCCGCACCGACCGCGTCGGCCCCGTCGAGGACGGCGTTGACGGGATTCCGCGAAAGTTCCGAGACCGAGAATCCTGGCGTGGAGGACTGGGAAACCGGAACGTCGTCGTCACAGTCGCGGACGGCCTCGTGGACGACCTTCATGAACGCGCGTTGCTGATCGGCGACGGCCTCGGGTTCGACCCGACCGCGAGCGAGGCCACGGGCCACGTTCTCTTCGAGAACGTGCAGGACGTGGACCGATGCCTCGTAGCGCGCGGCGACCGCGACGGCGTATTCGACGGCCCGTTCGGACCGCTCGGTGGCATCGACGGGAACCAGCACGGTTTCGACATCCAGGGCCATCGCCTTCCAGTGGACGGCGACCGCCCAAAAATCCACCGAGTTTTGCAGGGAATCGACGACCGCCTCGGCGAGAAACGATCGCTCCACGACGAGGTCAGACGCCGATCGGACCGCGGGGGCCAGACGCCGATCGGACC
>JBDGTN010000053.1:0-3330 GCA_042216835.1 Halococcoides sp. | reverse complement strand
CGACGATCGTTCCCGGAGCCACCCGGCCGGAGGCGGTCGAATTCGATCGCCGCATCGCCGACGACGATCCGCGGTCCGTCGTCCCCGTCGGTGACCTGTACGGTCGCGTTCTCCCAGCGCTGTCGGGGCGTGGTCCCGCCGTCGTACTCGGCCAGCGCCGTCAGGATCTCCAGGCGATGGGTACGCCCCCGGCCGGGATCGATCGTCCGGTCGCCAGCGACCAGGCCCACCGACCGACCGGCCGCGAGCGCTGCGATCGCGATCGATGCGGTGGCCGTGGCGAGTGCGTCGGCCGACCGTCGTGACCCGCTCGTGGCGACGATCACGTCGTCGTCGGGTCGGCGATCGGCGTACTCCACGACGAACAGCTCTTCGGGTCGTTTCGCCGTACTCTTCCAGTGAACGTCCGAGAGCGGGTCGCCCGGAACGTACGACCGCACACGGTCGAACTCCTGGCGCTCGGCCCCGGCGGTCGGATCGATCAGCGGTGCGAGTGGCCCCCGGGGATCGAGGTCGATCACGCGCGGAAAGACGGTGACGGCTGTGGTGTCGTCGACCGAAATCGTGCGGCGCCAGAGTCCGAGGCGGTCTCGGACGACGATCGTCGCCGGGCCGATCGTCGCGGTTCCGCGCTCGGTCAGTGTCACCGCGATCGACCGGTCCACGGGGGTGACGCCGCTCACCCGGTCGGGATCGACGCTCGCTCCGTCGGTCTCGACGGATGCGTCGGCGAGCAAACCGCGGTGCCCGGCCAGTTTCACGCGCCCGCGAACGGTGTGGTCGACGTGACCGTCGGGCAGTCTGGGCCAGGTCAGGGTGGCGTCGGCGATCGCGATCCTCGCAAGGCCGATGGCGAGCGCCACGACCGCGGGCACGGCGACGGCGTTGAGCGCGCGCGGGCCGAACGCCCACGAGGCCACAAGTGCGATCGCGGCGACGCTTCCGACGGCCACGCCCCGACGTGTCGGTCGAATCATTCGATCGGGACGGTCTCGATAGCCTCCTCGACGAGCGATTCGGCCGATCGGTCGGTCGACCCCGTGCGGATGCGGTGGGGAAGGACGGCCGGGGCTTCCCGGGCGATGTCTTCGGGGACGACGTAGTCCCGCCCGGAGAGCACCGCCCGGCCCTGGGCGGCCCGAACGAGCAAAATGGCGGCGCGCGGACTCGCGCCGAGCGTAGCGTGGTCGCGAGTGTAGCCGGTCAGACGGGTGACGTACTCCCGCAGCGGGGCTTCCGTGCGGACACTCGCCGTCACCGATCGCATCGATCGGAAGGCCTCGAGGCTGAGGACCGGGTCGAGCGTCTCGATGGGATGGCGTTCGACGACTCGATCGAGGATCTCGGCCTCCTCGCTTGCCGAAGGATAGCCCAGCGAGACGCGTTTCATGAACCGGTCGAGTTCGGCCATCGGGAGGTCGTACGTGCGGTCGCGCTCGATCTCGTTCTGGGTAGCGACGACGGTAAAGGGGTCGGGCAACGGGTGGGTCTCGCCGTCGACGGTCACCTGGGTCTCTTCCATCGCTTCCAGCAGTGCGCTCTGGGTTTTCGGTGGCGCGCGATTGATCTCGTCGCCGAGGACGACGTTCGCAAAGATGGGGCCCTCGCGGAACGCGAAGGTTCCGCTGGCCTGATCGAAGACGTTGACGCCGGTTACGTCGGAGGGGAGGAGATCGGGCGTGAACTGGACGCGCGAGAAGGATGCGTCGAGCGAGCGGGCGAGTGCGCGCGCGAGCATCGTCTTGCCTGTCCCGGGCACGTCGTCGAGCAGGACGTGGCCCCGGCCGAGCAATGCCGTGAGCACGTGTTCGATGGCCTCGCGCTGGCCGACGATCACCTCTTCGACGTTCTCGACCACGCGATTGGCGTCACTCGCCGCTGATTCGATACCGCCGACCTCGGTCGATGTGTCCGTCATGGATGGGTTTCGTCGGTCGACCCCGTCGCCGACCGCCGACGGGTCGCGATCGTTGATCGCCCTTGTGGAGCGAGACTCCTAACTGTACTGCCTGGCGAGTCGATCGCCGGTTGCCCTCGTCGGATGGCACTCGTCTGCGTGATTGGGTCGCGGATCGTGCGAGTGGGGAACAATAATTACAGAGGAGCACGACATGACCACTATGGCCACCGAAGCGGATGACCTTCCGGAGAACGTCCTGATCGAGTACTATCGACGGTTCTTCGGAGAACCGGACGAATACGTCGACGTGTACGCCGGATTCGGTCTCTTCTTCGTGGGGATCGCGTTCGGTGCGATCGCGCTCGTCGCCTTCCTGGTGAGTACGACGGCAGAGCCAAATGGGGCCCTGTACTACTCCGCCCGGAAAGCGGGTTTTTCGGTCGGAATGGTGGGTGTCCCGCTGGTCATGGTCGGCGTGATCGTCCTGTTGCCCGTCGAGCGAAAGGCGATCGCGGGCGGTGCGCTCGGGACCGCGATCACGCTCGTCGCAACGGGGCTGTTCTACTGGGCGTATCCGTATCATTTCAACATTCCCACCAACACTCGGCCCGATTATAGCGGACCGATCGTACTGATCTACGCGCTCGGACTCGCGGTGCTGTTCGCGGCGACCGCCGCGGCGCTGATCGCGTACCTCATCGCGAGTCAGAAACCGACGCCAGCGGAGATTCAGGCCCCCGAGGACGAAGAAGACGACGAAGAGTCCTACTCCGACGAGGAGATCCGCGAGGACATCGAGACCGCGATGGAGGGCGTGGATCTCACCTGGGGCGGGGTCGAGAAACACGAGGGCACCGCCCTGCAGTTGAACGTGGACATGGGTGACGCCGATCTCTCGGGCATGCAGGTCGAGGCCGAGCGGACCACCAGCGATCGCGGCGTCGACGACCAGGTCTCGGGGCTGACCTCGATGAAGGCCGGCGACGCCAAGACCGCCACCTCCGAATCGACCGTCGACGACCAGACGGCGGCGCTGAACGATCTTCGCGAGCGCAAGCGGGCTGAAGAAGCCGGGGAAACACCGTCCCAGCCCGTCGGTCGTCTCAGCGACGTGACCGACCGGGTCTCCCGCCTCGGACCGGTCGAGACCATCACCGAACGGGCTCGCTCGCTGATCGGCAAAATACGCTGACGAACACGGCTGGGTCCGATCGACGGTCACCGACATCGGGTGGGCCGCGGCCGTCCGCGCGTGTTCGTGTCCGATCGAGGTGGAGGGGGTGGTCTCCGTTCGGGAGTGTCACCGCATCCGTTCGGAAGTGTCGCGTATTCGTTCGAGAGTATCGTCGTGTTTTCCGGCCGTTCGAGAATTGTTGTGACTGTTCCGGCCGTTCGAGAATTGTCGTGACTATTCGGGGTGTTCGAGGAGC
>JBDGTN010000073.1:0-3490 GCA_042216835.1 Halococcoides sp. | reverse complement strand
GCGGTACAGACGGGGCCATCGAAGCGGCCTGACGACGATTACCGACAGATCGAGAAGTGATTGCCGACAGATCCTAATTGGGGTCAGCCGATGGATGGTCAGGCGAGGATAGTCAGGCGAAGGTTCGTGAGACACCGTGGTCGTCCTCTTCGTCCTGGATCTTCTCCCAGGCCTCGATGAAGTCCGACTCCCGAACCTCTGTGCGATCGTCGCGGATCGCGAACATCCCCGCCTCGGTACAGATCGCCTTGATGTCCGCTCCAGAGGCACCCTCGGTTGCGACCGCCAGGTCGGCGAAATCGACGGATTCCGCGAGGTTCATGTCGCGAGTGTGAATATCGAAGATCTGTTCGCGCCCCGCCTGGTCGGGCTTTGGCACCTCGATCAGTCGGTCGAACCGTCCCGGGCGCAAGATTGCGCGATCGAGCATGTCGAAGCGGTTGGTTGCGGCGATGATCCGGATCTCGCCACGATCCTCGAAGCCGTCCATCTCGCTCAACAGTTGCATCATCGTCCGCTGGACCTCGGCGTCGCCCGACGTTTTCGACTCGGTCCGTTTGGCGGCGATCGCGTCGATTTCGTCGATGAAGATCACCGCTGGTTCGTGCTGTCGGGCCAGATCGAACAGATCCCGGACGAGTTTCGCGCCCTCGCCGATGAACTTGTGGACGAGTTCCGACCCGGCCATCTTGATGAATGTCGCGTCGGTCTGGTTGGCGACGGCTTTCGCGAGCATCGTCTTGCCGGTCCCCGGCGGGCCGTGGAGGAGGACGCCACTCGGCGGGTCGATGCCGACATCCTCGAACATTCCCGGTCGATCGAGGGGCATCTCGACGGTTTCGCGGACCTCCTCGATCTGGTCGGTGATCCCGCCGATATCGCTGTATGCGACCGAGGGACTCTCCTCGACTTGCATCACGCGGGCCCGCACGTCGGTCTCGTCGTCGAGCGCCTTCACGATCGACAGCGAGTTGTTGACCGCGACGCGGTCGTCGGGATCGATGGTCTCTCGCAGTTCCTCGGTGACCTCGGTCAGCGCTTCCTGATTGTTGCCGTGTTGTTTGATGATGACTCCCTCGTCGGTCATCTCCTGGACCGTCGCCACGAACAGCGGCGACTGCTTGAGTTTCTTGTTCTCGTGGTTGAGGCGCTCGAGTTTCTGCTGGTATTTGTTGTTCTCGGCGTTGGCGTCGAGCAACTCGTCGCGCATCTCCTCGTTCTGGGACTTCAACACCTCGATCTGCTCCTGTAACGTCTCGATTTTGTCCTGTTTCGAGGCGTCCTCGTCGAACGGGAGGTCGACCTCGTCCACCGTATCCGTCATTGGCATTCTTGTAGCACTCCGCCAGACAAGAGACTTCGGGTCGGCACACCCGCGCTCGACGGGACGGTCGTTCGTCCCGTCCGAGATACGCTGAAGTAATATCCGGGAGCGAAATTATTATCTTACGGCATCCCCTGGTCGTCAGTATGAGCCAGACACAGCAGATCGCCGAGACCGAAGCGCCGACGCCCGGATGGGACGCAATCGCCGACCACCCACCGAGTGCGAAACTGGTCGCGAAGGTTCTGGAGTACAACGACACGCTGACCCAGTCCCAGATCGCCGAGCGCTCGAAACTGCCGGGACGGACGGTCCGATACGCCCTGGGGCGTCTGGAAGATGCCGATGTGGTCGAATCGCGCCCCTCGTTCCGTGACGCCCGGAAGCGCGTCTATTCGCTCGCGATCGAGACCGATCCAGGGCCGGCCTGACACCGTCGGTGGCCCGTCACCACTCGATCCCCCTGTGGACGGACACCCGTTCGATGCCTCCCTCTTCCTGACATCGAGCGCCTGTCCGAGACGCCGACCGACGGTCGATTCCACCGCGCTACCAGGGCGCGAAGTCGGGATCGACGCGCCGATCGCGCAGATCTATGTCGTCGATGGCGGCGACATCCCCGGGCGTCAGTTCGAGGTCGAGCGCACCGAGATTGTCCCGGATGTGGGCCTCGCTGGTCGCTTTCGGAATGGGGGTGACGCCTTTCTCGCGCGCCCAGGCGATCGCGACCTGGGCCGGACTCGCGTCGTGAGCGTCGGCGATATCGCCGATCGTGGGATCGTCCAGCACGGCACCGCGGGCGAGCGGCGAGTACGCGACGATTTCCAGTTCGAGATCGTCGGCAACCTCGCGCAACTCGGTCTGGGGCAGGTAGGGGTGCATCTCGATCTGATTCGCGAAGATCGGGGCATCGATCGCCGCACTGGCCTCGCGAATCTGTTCGGGAGTGAAGTTCGAGACGCCGATGCGATCGATCCACCCGCGATCGAGAAGGTCCTCGAATGCGCCCAGCGTCGCCCCGGGATCGTAGGCGTGGGCCGGCCAGTGGACATAACAGAGATCGACCGAGTCGACGCCGAGACGATCGAGACTCGCTTCGGCGGTCTCGATCACGTCCTCGGGCGCGAGGTTGCGCGTCCAGATCTTGGTCGCCAGAAAGATATCGTCGCGATCGACGGCTGCGCGGGCAATGCCCTCGCCGACTGCCGCCTCGTTCTCGTAGATCTGGGCGGTGTCGATGTGTCTGTAGCCCGCCTCCAGTGCCGTCTGGACGCTGTCCGCGCACTGCTCGTGCTCGGTGTTCTGCCAGGTCCCCAGTCCGAATGTGGGCATCCCCTCGACGCGAGGGAGACTCCCGGTTACACGGTCAGGCATTATCGATGGCCCTACGCGTGGTGGGGTCAAGAATCGTCGGGATCCCGTCCGCCCGATGCGCGCGGACATCAAACCCGGAATCGACGAAATATCCCGTCAATATTCGTCGAGGTCGACAGATTGAAACTAGATCAGGGATTGAGGCGGTGCATCGTATCTTCGAGCGATTCGTCGTCGGAGCGCTCTTCGGCGAGTTTGTCGTAGACCGTCCACATGTTGGTCCGGCCCTGATAGATGTCACCTTGCTCGACGGCCCCGTCGTCCTCGCTCGGGGTCAGCGCCGACCCCAGACCCAGCGCTCGGGCCAGCGTCTCGCTGAGTGATTCGTCCGATCGCTGCTCGCGACGCAACGCACCATAGACCTCCTCCGAGATCTCGATCGTTTTGGCTGTCATCGTCGGGCCCGTTTGATATAGTGTCTCGACGACCTTGAATATCGATGGCGATAGATCGGGGAGTATAAGTCACGCCGTCCGGGAGACCTTGGTGCACCCACCGTCGATTTTAAGAACGGGTATCACGAAAAATCACTCATGTCATCCATCGAATTGACTCCGAGTCAGAAGAACATCCTCCAGGAACTGGTCAACCTGTTTCGCGACACCGAGAGTGCGGTCAAGGGCGAGGAGATCGCCGATCGCGTCAACCGGAATCCGGGGACGATCCGCAACCAGATGCAGAGTCTGAAGGCCCTCCAGCTGGTCGAGGGCGTCCCCGGCCCGAAAGGTGGGTACAAGCCCACCGCCAACGCCTACGACGCCCTCCAGATCCAGGACATGGATCACGCTGCTG
>JBDGTN010000163.1:0-3508 GCA_042216835.1 Halococcoides sp. | reverse complement strand
GCCGTCCTCAATCCACGTCGGCGACGCGGCGCTCGGGCCGATCGACCGCCCGGTCGCTCGCCTCGCCCGCGATGTCGTAGGGGTACTCCGCGGTGACACACCCCAGACAGAGGTCATCACGATCGAAGCCGATCGCGTCGGCGACGGCGTCGATCGAGAGGTAGGACAGACTGTCCGCGCCGATTTCGTCCCGAATGTCCGCGACCGAGCGGTCGGCGGCGATGAGTTCCTCGCGACTCGCCATGTCGATACCCAGATAGCAGGGCGCGACGATCGGCGGCGCGCCGATGCGGACGTGGACCGACCGGGCGCCGGCCTCCCGAAGCAGGTCGATCAACTGCGTCGAGGTCGTCCCGCGGACGATCGAGTCGTCGATGATCGTCACGTCCTTGCCGTCGATCGTGTTCGAGATCGGGTTGAGTTTCAGGCGGACGGCCTGCTCGCGCTCGTCCTGAGTGGGCATGATGAACGTCCGCCCGACGTACCGGTTTTTCATCAGCCCTTCGGCGAACTCCGCGTGGTCGGCGGCCTCGGCGTACCCCGACGCAAAGGCTCGCCCGGAGTCCGGGACGGGCATCACAACGTCATTCTCGACGCCCGATTCCTGATACAGCGCCCGCCCCAGATCCCGGCGCACGTCGTAGACGAGTCGGTCGTCGATGACCGAGTCCGGCCGGGCGAAGTACACCCACTCGAAAAAGCAGTGCCCGGTCCGATCGCGCTCGATCAACTGGTGAGCGGTGTAGTCGGTCCCCGATGGATCGAGGACGATCGCCTCGCCCGGTCGGACATCCCGCACGAGTTCGCCGCCGAGGGTGTCGATGGCGGCCGACTCCGATGCGAGCACGTACCCGTCGTCGAGTCGGCCGAGCACGAGCGGGCGATTGCCTTCGGGATCGCGAACGCCCAGAATCCGGTCGTCGTGGGCGATCGTGAGCGCATACGAGCCGTGAATCCGGCCCATCGTCGTCGCGACCGCCTCGACGAGATCCTCGTCCAGCAGATTGCGGGCGAGATCGTGAGCGATGACCTCGGTATCGCCGTCACTCGTAAAGGCATGGCCCCGGTCGGCGAGTCCCGACCGAATCGCCTCGGTGTTGACGAGATTGCCGTTGTGGCTCAGACCGAGCGACCCGCTCTTGAAGGAGACCGAAAACGGCTGTGCGCAGGCCGAATCGACGCTCCCCGCGGTCGGATACCGCACATGACCGATCCCGACCGTGCCCGCCAGACCGGTGATATCGCTTTCCTCGAAGGCCTCACCGACCAGGCCCATCTCGACGTGGCTGTGCTGTTGAAAACCGTCGTGTGTGATGATGCCCGCCGACTCCTGGCCGCGGTGCTGGAGGGCGTACAGCGCGTAGTAGAGTGGTCGCGCAGCGGATCGATCCTCGAGCGCGACGCCGACGACGCCGCACTTCTCGTGCATTCCTATTCGCCGGCTTTGTCCTGCCACTCGTAGTCTCGTCGCTTGGCCGACTTGCCGAACCCACAGGACGCACAGACGCCCTTGGAGACGTGGTAGGATTTCTCGCCACACCGGCGGCAGTTCACGTGGACTGTCTTGTTTTTCTTGCCCTGACTCGGGGTTCCAGCGCCAACCATGATCGTATCGTTGAGAAGGCTGGATCGCCTTTAACCGTTGTGTTCGCCCTCGCCATCGATCGCGTGCAGCGTGGTGAACGCTCTCGCAGGCGATCGACCGCAGCAGGACGACCGACCCCACCCAGGCGATCGACCGCAATGCGTAGGGCCGTTGCCCGCCTGCACTCGTCATGGTCGCGGACGAGCCCACGCGCCGATCGGTCCGGGCGACCTACGACCGGATCGGCGAGCACTTCGCCGAAACGCGTGCCCATCCCTGGCCCGCCGTCCAGGACTTTCTCGCCGATCCCGGGCCGGTCGATCTGGCGCTCGACGCTGGGTGTGGCAACGGTCGCCACGCCGAACTGCTCGAATCGGTCGCCGACCGGGTCGTCTGTCTCGACGCGAGTCCGACCATGCTCGCGACCGCGGGCGAGCGCGTCGATTCGACTCGCGTCGCTGGCGACGTGGCCCGCCTCCCGATGCGCTCCGGGACGATCGATCTCGCAGTCTCGATCGCGACCGTCCACCACCTGCCCGATCGCTCGGGGCGGATCACCGCGATCGAGGAACTCGCACGCGTGCTCGCACCCGGTGGGCGCGCACTTGTCAGCGTCTGGTCGACCGCTCACGACCGCTTCGCGGCGAGCGCGGACGATCGAACGGGATTCGACACCACCGTCGCGTGGACCCTGCCCGACGGCGAGGTCGTCGATCGCTTCTATCACATCCACTCGCCCGCGGAGTTCGATCGCGACCTGGCCAGGGCGGACGCCCGCGTGATCGATCGGTTCGACGAGCAGGGCAACTGCTGGGCCGTGATCGGCTAAGGCGCGATCGGCCTACACCAGCCCCTGCGCGAGGAGCATCCAGTACAGCACCGCCGGCACGACGACGAAGCTGTGCCCCCAGTCGAACAGCCACCGCGAGACCCCCAGTGTGTGCCGACCGGCGGCGCTCTCGGGCGTGGCGGGTGGCGGTGGGTCGAGGTCGGTGTCCGACGGCGCGGCCTGGGCGAGCAAGGCGACGGCCAGATAGGCCGTGCCCAGCCAGGCGGGGAAGGGCAGGCGACCGGAGATCCACGCGAGACCGATCGCGAGCGGCGTCAGCAGGACCCACGGCGCGAGCGCCATCGCGATCCACGTCGTCGGATCGACGGGCCGGTCCGGGCGGACGTAACTCCCTCGCCGGTCGGCGAGCACGTCGAACAGCGTCACATCGACGGCATAGCCGCGCGCCCGTAGCGCGATAGCGTGGGCGTACTCGTGGGCGACCGTGCCGGGGAAGAGGAGCACTGAGAGCCCGTTGTCGACGCGGGTCCAGACCGACCTACTCATCGATTGCGATAGGCGATCTGTGGTATTTAGGGGTTCCCGTTTGGTGGTGGACCCAGGTGCTCCTCGATCAGGGCCATCGATTTTGCGATCGTTGGAGTGAGTTCGGGGCGTCGGGGTCCGAACTCACGCGAACACTTGCTATCGGTCATTGTCGAGTACTTCAGGGATTGAACGGTAGTTTCGGATGGACGGAATTGATTCGACTGTTACCTGTGTCCACCGAAGTCATGGACAAGATAGTCAGTTGGAATTAATACAACAGGGTTTGCCTCACCAGTGGCCCAGTTCGACATATGAACTCTGTCATCCGGTACGCTCTTTCGCTCGGTGTTGGACTGATCGTTACAGTAGCTGTCGCAACAATCGCTTCGACAGACGACTTGATCATACTCTCATTGTTCCCGCTCTATGTGACGGCGAGTTCGATGATTATAGCACATCGTCAGACATTGATTTCTCTCACGAGACAAACCCCATCACGGAAGCGTGGAGCTATTGTTGGTGGTGTTAGCGCATTTACTGGAGGACTACTCTTACCTGAAAGACAGGCGCAAAGCCCCGTCCTCAACGAGTCGTTCGAGAATCGA
>JBDGTN010000029.1:0-3534 GCA_042216835.1 Halococcoides sp. | reverse complement strand
AGAACACCGTAATACCGAGCATCGACGCGATCGACTGACCGATCAGCATCATGATGACATCCCGATTCGTGATGTGGGCACACTCGTGGGCGAGAACGCCCTCGAGTTCGTCGCGGTCGAGCAACTCGATGAGCGTCTCGGAGACGACGATCACGCTCGCACCCTGGCGGCCGACCGCGAAGGCGTTGGGCACGCCCATGTCGCCGACCATCAGACGGGGCCGCGGGATGTCCATCTCGTCGGCGAGGCGGTCGAGTCGATCGTGGACCCACTCGTACTCGGTCTCGTCGAGATCGCGACCGTTGACGCTCCGGATCGCGAGGTACTTCCCGAGTTTGTACTGGATCGCGACGAACACGACGGTGCCGGCGATGACGATCGGCAGACTCAACACCTGCTGGAAAAAGGCAACCAGAACGGCGTAGAACCCGAACAGGATCGTCCCCATGACGGCCATACGAGCCTTGAGTCCCGGATGGTCCATATCCGATACTGGTCGTGAAAGCCCAAACGAGTTTCGATTTCTGACACCTGTTCTCGACCGTCCATCTGCCAGCGATCTTTTGAGCGCGTCGACCATAGTTCGGGCATGGTCGCGGTCACGCCGGCACGTATCGTCGGTCTCGGCGTGATTGCCCTCGTCGCCGTCCTGGTCGGTCCCGCCCCCGCGATGGCCCAGGTGGACACCGACCGGATCGTCGTCGATCCCGGCGGTGACGGCGACTACCGGACGATCGGAGCAGCGCTCGACAACGCGACCGACGGCGACACCGTCCTGATTCGAGGCGGAACGTACACCGCACACCTCGAGGTCAACGACTCGGTCCGTCTCCGGGCGGACGGATCGGTCACCCTGCGTGGCGATTTTATCGGGGCGGCGATCACGATCGCTCCTGATGCGGCCCCGACGATTTCTGGGATCGACATCGAGCGCTACCGGGTCGGCATCGACGCCCGAGGGACGACGACCGACTGGTCGGCGATCGGGATCTCGACGCGACTCGTCAAGGTCGGCGTGGATGCGACGCGATCGACGGGCGCGTGGCAGGTAGGCGGCGCTCGTCTGACCGCAGCGGCGACCGGCGTCACCGCCGACCACTCGACGGGGAACTGGACGGTCGAAACGTCGGTTATCCGGGCGGACTGGGCGATCACCGCTCGCGGATCCGAGGGCGCGTGGACGGTCACCGAAACGTCACTCCACTGCGACGGCGGGATCGTCGCCCGCCAGTCGACGGGGACCTGGCGGGTCTCGAACGTGACGATCGCCAGCGGCGGTGGTGTCGCGATCGACGCCCAGGCCACGAGTGGCGACTGGCAGATCTCCCACCTCGAGGTGCGCTGGGCGACGATCGCGCTCGACGCCGACCACTCGACGGGTGACTGGACGGTCCGAAACGCCACGTTCGGCGCGATCGCCTATGCCAACGATCGGGCGGCGCTGATCCACGCCAAAAACACCTCCGGCGCGTGGCAGATCACCGACAGCGCGTTCCTCGATCCCCACGGGTACGGCATCGACGCGACCAACGCCAGCGGCGGCGACGCCCGTGGGAACTGGTGGGGCGGACCGCTCGGGGCCAGCGCCGATCAGTGCGTGGGGACCGTCGACTGTTCGGCCCCACAGCGACTGCCCCCCGGCGGAATCGATCGGATCTGGCTCGCCGCGATCGGCGGCGTTTTCGCCGCGATCGTGCTGGTGATCTGGCGGGTCCGCCGGTGGATCCACAGTCGACGGTTAGTCTGATCCGACGATCGTGGAAATGGCTGCCCAGATCGACTGACACTATCGAACAGATCCGTCCGATCGATGGCTGTATATCCCTATTTTGCCGACGTACGGCCATCATCCACCCAGAATCAGGTGCGCGCAGTATCTGCGTCATTCATCGGCGCTTTAGACGAGTATCACCCCTTCGTAGACAATGCACGACAGCGAGTCACAGTCGGGGCCGACCGGGGGGCTTCCCCAGCGATCGAACTGTGGCGTCGGCGTTCTGGTCGACCTGGAGGGTGGACCCTCACACGAGACGATCGAAGACGCGCTCGACCTGCTCGAAAACCTCGACCACCGCGGTGCGCGCGGGGCCGATCCGGATACCGGTGACGGCGCGGGGATCCTGCTCCAGACGCCCCACGACTTCTTCGCGAGCGAGATCGACGGACTCCCGGCGGACGGCGACTACGGCGTCGGGCAGGTGTTTCTCCCGCGGGGGGCCGACCACGAGCCCTACGAGCGAATCGTCGAGGAGACGGCGGCCGACGCGGGCTACGAGGTGCTGGCCTGGCGGGACGTGCCGACCGAGAATGGCGATCTGGGACCGACCGCCCGCGAGACCGAACCCGACGTGGCCCAGGTCTTTGTCGCGCCGACCGACGAGCGCGACCCCGAACGGATCGACGCGGACCTGTACGCGATGCGCGAGCGCATCGATTCGGCGGTCGACGAGGCCGATCCGGTGGGGGCCGAGCAGTTCTACATCTGCTCGCTCGACCGGCGGACGATCGTCTACAAGGGCCTGCTGACCAACGCCCAGGTGCGCTCGTACTATCCCGACCTGCGCGACGAACGGGTCCGATCGGAGATCGCACTCGTCCACTCCCGGTTCTCGACGAACACGCTCGGGGCGTGGCATCTCGCCCACCCCTACCGGAACGTCATCCACAACGGCGAGATCAACACGCTCCGGGGGAATCGCAACTGGATGGCTGCCCGCGAGGCCGATCTGGCGAGCGACCGGATCGACGTGGACGCGGTCACGCCCGTCGCACCGACGGGCACGAGCGATACCGCCTCGATCGATTCGACGCTCGAACTGCTGGTCGAGAGCGGCCGGTCGATTCCGCACGCCCTGCGCATGTTGATCCCCGAGGCCTGGGAGGGCGACCGGCGAATGGACGACCGCCGGCAGTCGTTCTATCGGTACCACTCGACGATCAACGAACCATGGGACGGGCCCGCGCTCGTGGTCTACACCGACGGCACCGACGTGGGTGCGATCCTCGACCGGAACGGGTTGCGGCCCGCCCGGTACGTCGAGACCACCGACGGCCGCGTCGTCATGGCGAGCGAACGCGGCGCGCTCGATCTGGGGGCCGGTGACATCGAGCGCACGGACAGACTGGAACCGGGCGAACTCTTTTTCGTCGACGGTTCGGCGGGTCGACTCGTCCCCGACGACGAACTGTTCGACCGGATGGCCGACGATCGCTACGCCGAGTGGCTGGCCGACCACGAGCGCGAAGTGAGCGACCTGCCCGACGTGCCCGTCGGCGGGCCCTTTGCCGAGGACCTGCCCGCCGCCCAGCGGGCCTTTGGCTATACCCTCGATCACGTCGAGCGATTGCTCGAACCGATGGCCAGCGACGGGAAAGACCCGATCGGCGCGATGGGCAACGACACGCCGCTCGCTGTGCTCTCGAACCAGAACAAGACGCTGTTCACCTACTTCAAGCAACTGTTTGCCCAGGTGTCGAACCCGCCGATCGACTACATCCGCGAGGACACCGTCACCGCCCTCGACCAGCACCTGG
>JBDGTN010000166.1:0-3638 GCA_042216835.1 Halococcoides sp. | reverse complement strand
CGGGACCGATCCGCTGGCAGTCGACACCGACGCCGACGGACTCGACGATGCCGAGGAGCGAACGCTCCCTGTCGATCCGACCGTTCCCGATACCGACGGAGATGATATCCTCGATGGCAACGAGACGTTCGAGACGACGGCGAGAAACGCCTCCACGGGCGTGGCCGTCGACGTTCGCGGCCAGGGCAACGTCTCCGCGACGGTCTCGATCGACCCGAAACCGACGTATTTCGAGTCGACGACCGCCGACGCCGGGCCCACCGTCAGGCTCCAGAACAGGTCGGCCTTCGAGTCGGCGACCGTCCGAATTCCGATCACGGAGTCGGTCCCCACCTCCGAGTACGACGACCTGTCGGTCTATACGTGGAACGGCTCCTCGTCGGACGTGTGGTCGCCTCTCGAAACGACGATCGCAAACGGGACTGCCATCGCCCGGACGGACCACTTCTCGTATTTCACCGTGATCGACACCGACGAGTGGGTGAGTGCGAGGCAGGTCCCGATCAGAACGGCCGGCGGCGATCCGATCGTCATCGAGAACCAGACGAACGTTACCTGTTCGGGGGCCTGTTCGATCCGCAACGGGACGGAACTACTCGTCGGCGGCGAACCCTCGGCTCGAAAAATCACGGTCGAACAGGCCAACCGATCTCTCGAGGTCGTCCCGCTGAGTAATGGCCAGCAGATCGAAGACTTCTACAGCTACGGCAAATCAGATATCAACAATCCTGATGAATTTCCGATACCTAAGCAGAGAACCAGTCGGATGTTCTTCTGGTCCGGGCCGAACGGAATCAGTCTCGTGATGGTCCACGACTCGGACGCGGACTCCGACACGGCCGGTGGGGCCGTTTCGATGTCTTTCGATCGACTTCCAGAGGCCGGGTCGTGGGCCGTCCGAGACGATGATCCCGGTAACGATGAATACGAGATGCAGCACGTCGACTGGCACTGGGGCGGCCCGAAAACGGACGGTGGGGCGTTCAGAGGCGGACTGACGAATCACACTATTACGATCGATCCGGCATTCAATCGATCGGCCGAACTCAGCTACGATGTCAGTGGCACGATCGACCGCTGGGAAGTCCTGACCGGTCAGGCGACGGCCCCGGAGAATCACTCGCTGGCGCTGACCGAGAATGTGACCGTCCACATTCCGGACGCTCCGGCCGAAAACGAAACGGCGGCGACGGCGGGTGACAGCGGCGAAGGGAGCTTCGAATACGACCTCGCGGAGGGCATCGAGGACCTGACGGTCCGGTACCAGACCGAACAGACCAACGTCGATCCGAGCGCGACGCTGACAGTGGAAGGGGCAAACGGGAGAGCGATCGAGGAGTCGCTCAACATCGGCACGGTCGGCACCGTCGAGGAGACGATCAATCTCACCGGGATCGATCCCGGCCAGGCGACCATCTCGATCGCCGCCGACGGCGTCGACGTACGGGCCGAAGTGATCGTGGCGTCGAATACCCGGCTCGACAGTGACGGTGACGGCATTCTGAACACCATCGAAAAACAATCCTGGATGCTGCCGGTCGCCGGTGGTGACCAGTTCTCGACGGACGCGAATAACCCCGACACCGACGGCGACGGCATTCCGGACGGCGAGGAGGTGACCTTCGAGACGGAGGCTACCGAGGACGGCCTCCAGGCAGAGTTGGTCAGCGCCCGGTCGAATCCGGTGGATATCGACACTGACGACGACGGTCTGAACGATAGCGTCGAACGGAACGAGTGGGATATTCGCGTGGCCGAAACAGCACAGACCGCGAAGGAATACAAGCGCGCGCTTCGAACGGCGGGAGCCAATTCCGAATTGCTCGATCGTGCAGCGGCCAATCTGACGACAAGAACCGTTACCTCCAACCCGCTGGTGGTCGATACTGATGGGGACGCCCTCACTGACCTGCAGGAATGGGCCAACGGGACGGACCCCTCTCGGACCGACACCGACGGAGACCACATTCTGGATCGCGTGGAGCGCCAGAAAGGTGAAGACCCAGTCCTGTATGATTTCACGGCCCCCAAAGTCATCGTGCGGAGCCTGAGCGTCGATTATGGAGCCGAGGACGGTACGAGGTTCTCGCTGTACCTCGAAGCCCGGGACGCGGCCGGTGTGCAGTTCGTCACTGTGAACAAATCGGGGCGGGTGCGACGGTTCCTCAACGCAGGCGGCACGCAAGAGTATTCGCCGGCCCGACTGGATTTCGTCGTCGAAAAGGGTGTCGTCGGGAAGATTATCGCGGGTGGCTTCCGGTTCCTCAAATCCGCGTCCGTCGACGTCAACGTTACCGACGTCAATGGCAATTATCAGGCTGGGACCTACTACGGCAAGGATTCGTTCGCGAGGGCGGCGAAGATTCTCTCGAGAGTCCCTTCGATGCCGATCGGAAAAATCGTCGATCTCGAATCGCTTCCCGAAGAATTCCAGCAGATGTTCAGGAGTCTCGATCGGATGGAGCCGGTCAAGGGAGTGCTGATGAGCGGCCTCGTGATGACTCTGGCGTTCGCATCGGGCTTCCGAAAGAGTCTCACGGACACTTTGGTCGCGGGGAAACACCTCGTTGAAGGGGCGTACAATATAATCACACACCTGACGGATATAGACTGGATCGTCACGAATCTCAAGCGAGCCGTTGATGCTGTCGTCTCGCTGACTGTCGCTGCCGTAAAATCCATTCCGAAATTGATCGATCCGAACGCCTATATGCAAGCGGCGGGGGTGATCGGATCGGCCCTCGCGGAGTTCAACGAGATACAGGAGCGGTTGAACCCCTATCCGGGAGAGCAACTCCTCCATGCGTCGTTCATGGGCGGGTGGTACGCGGGGTACATCGCGCCGTTCATTCTGGCAGAACTCGCGATCGCCAAGGGCATCCAGGCGGCAAAGGCCTCCTCAACGGCCCTCGGCGGAGCGGTTCGGTTCATCTCGGGCGCGAAAGCGGCAGCATTCGGCGCGACGATCGGTCGGACCATCTCCTGGAGTTACCGCATCGGCCGCTACGTGGACATTCCCGAGACGCGGATCTACCGGGCGCTAAAGAACGTCCCGACGCCCAAACAGACCCAGATCGTGCGTGGCGTCCTCGACGAGACTGGCGAGAAACTCCGGCAGGGCGGGCCGATCGGACGCTGGATTCGCCGGGCCGACGATCCGGACGTGCGTTTCCAGCGCACCGCGCGATTCCTGCGGTTCACCGGCGAGAGTGGGCGCACCCTCTTGCGAACGACCGACGCTGATGACATTGATACCGATGCACTCTCGCCGGCCCCCCAGACAGCCTCTCGCCACTCCATCGAATCGTGGTTCGGAAGCGGGATCCCCGATTCTGAGAGACCGATGCAATTCATCCCCACCATTTTACTTCGTACCGAGCGGGGACGACAGCACGCTACCGTCAGGTCGAACCCCCGACTGCCGATGGCGCACGCTGTCGATCGTACGGGTCGAATCCGTCGAGTGCCCGTTCGACAGTCCGAATCCGCTCGTCGATCGATCCGCTCGCCACCACGTAGGGGATATTGTGTCGATCGAGATACGAACGCGTCCATTTCTGCATACGGCGTCGCCAGATCTCGCCCTCCCGATCCCACGTGTCGTCGTATGGGATGTCGTCACCACAGAGGACCGTGAG
>JBDGTN010000091.1:0-3639 GCA_042216835.1 Halococcoides sp. | reverse complement strand
CGATCCGCGATGGCGTCGTTGGTGGTCATCGCGCCCTCCCGTCGTCCTCGCCGCGGACCTCGCGGACGAACGACCGCCAGCGCTGGCGATCCGCGCGCTCGGCGGCCGCCGCGGTCGCCTCGATGTCGTCGACATCGAGGTGGGCCAGCGCCCGGTCGAGACCGGCGATCCGCTCGGCGTACGCGCGGGCGGTCTCCCGATCGACGCGATCCTCGGCGATGGCCTCGCGCAGGCGCGAGCGGGTCCGTCGCACGGCCGTCCGGAGGTCGGTCCGGCGCTCGGCGTCGAGCGCGTCGGCCTCGCGGACGAGCGCGGCCAGCGGAACCGACTCGCCGTCACTCTCGATCGACTCGGGGACGGTCGCGCCGACGCTCGCGCTCTCGCGGTCGATCCGGTCGAGCAGCGCCCGGCGCTCCTGATCGCGCATGGCCGATCTCCGGCGGCCACGCCCAAAAATCCCGGCCCAGGGGCCGATTGCGCCGGACGACATCCACAATCCCTTTTGTTCGTGACCGCGGACAGTCGGGCAATGGCACTGTGTGACGAGTGTGGCGCCGAGGAGAACATGCCCTATCAGTGTCGCCACTGCGGTGGGACCTTCTGTGCGACCCACCGGCTTCCCGAGGCCCACGACTGCCCGGGGCTGGAGGACTGGGACGACCCCGGCGGCGTCTTCGACAGCGGGTTCGACGACTCGGTCCAGGATGCGGGCGATCGAAGCATCCTCGATCGCATGGGCCTCTCGACGGGGCCCGGCGGCCCGCTGGCCTACTTCCGCGGGAACATGACCTACGTCGTTCTTGCGCTGATGTGGCTGACGCTGCTCGCGGAGTGGGTGGCCCACATGACCGTCGCACCGATCGGAAGCCCCACGTGGGGAGCACTCTTCACCCTCTCGGAGGCCCATCCGCTCTATCTCTGGACCTACGTCACCTCGATTTTCGCACACAGCCCGTACGGACTGGGGCACATCCTCGGCAACAGCATCGTGATCTTCTTTTTCGGCCGCCTCGTCGAGAAGTACGTCGGATCGCGGGACTTCACCATCCTCTTTCTGGGGAGTGGCATCCTCGCCGGTCTCGGCCAGTTACTGATCTTTGCCCTCCAGGGCGGCCAGCCCGGGGCCGCGCTCGGCGCGAGCGGTGCGGCGCTGGCGATCATGGGCGTGCTGACGATTCTCAACCCCAGTCTGCGCGTCTATCTGTACTTCATCGTCCCGATTCCGCTGTGGATCATCACCGTCTTTTACGCGGTGATCAGCGTCAGCGGGGTACTCGGTGCGATGGGGGGCGGCATCGCCAACGGCGCACACCTCGTCGGCCTGGTGATCGGCCTGATCTATGGCCTGTACGTCCGCGATCGGGTCTCGCTGCCCGGCCAGCTCCAGCTCGGCGGCGGTCGCCGCGGCGGGCCCGGACGCCGCGGCGGCGGATTCTGATGGGCGCGCCCGACTGGCCCGACGGCGACGCCGACCGGGAGGACCTGATCGCGATCCAGCACACGGTCGCCGAGCGAGCGGTCTTCGAGACCGACGGCGCGCCAACGCCGACCGCCGTCGACGGGGCCGTCTGCGGCGGTGGAGAAACCGTCGTCGTCGGCGTCGACCAGGCCTTCGAGGGCGACGATGCCGTCAGCGTCGCCGTCGCGATGGCCGGCGGGCAGGTCGTCGACCGCGCGACCGCCGTCCGCGAGGCCGCCATCCCATACGTTCCGGGCCTGTTGAGTTTCCGGGAGGGCCCGGCCGTCCAGGCCGCAATCGAGGGCCTCACGGTCGATCCCGACCTCGTCTGCGTCGACGGCAGCGGGCGGATTCACTTCCGGGAGGCCGGCCTGGCGACCCATGTCGGCCTCGCCCTCGACTGCCCAACCGTCGGCGTCGCGAAGTCGCTGCTCTGTGGGCGGCCGCGCGAGTCGCTCGACGGGCGTCGCCCGGCGGGCGTCCAGATCCCGATCGAGGCCGACGACGAGATGACCGCTCCCGCGGGAACGATCGTCGGCCACGCGGTCCAGACCCGCCAGTTCGATCGCCCGACCGCGATCAATCCCCTGATCGTCAGCCCGGGCCACCGCGTCGGCCACCGCCGCGCGGCACGGATCGCACTCGCCGCGTGTGACGGATACAAACTGCCCGAGCCGATACGTCTGGCCGATCGGGCCGCCGGCGAGAAGACGGCCGACTGATCCGACCCCCCGTGGGACCGAGGGCGCCGACCGGGACCATTAGGTGCGCGGGGGCCGGCGGTTTCGACATGGCAACCGTCCTCATCACAGGTGCGTCCTCGGGGATCGGCGCGGCGACCGCCCGCCGATTTCTCCGGGCCGACTGGGACGTGATCGCGACCGCACGCGATCCCGACGATTGTGCCGAACTGGCCGATTCGGGGGCCCGGACCGAACGGATCGACGTGACCGAGCCCCGATCGATCGAGCGGACGATCGACGCGATCGACGAGCGGGGCGGCCACCTCGATTGCCTGGTTAACAACGCCGGCTACGGCCAGTTCGGCCCCGTCGAGGACGTGCCAGGCGACGCCCTCCACGACCAGTTCGACGTGAACGTCTACGGGCCCCACCGAATGGCCCGGGCGGCGCTTCCGCTGCTCGCCGACGCGGACGGACGAATCGTTACCGTCTCCTCGATCGCCGCGCGTTTTGGCGCGCCGGGCATGGGGGCGTACTGCGCCTCGAAGGCCGCGATCGAGCGCCTCTCGGATGCGCTCCGTGCGGAACTCCGCCCGCACGGCGTCGATGTCGTTTTGATCCAGCCGGGCCCCGTCGAGACGAATTTCGCGGATCGCGCCGACGCCTCACGAGCGAATCTCGAACGCAGCGGTCGTCACGACCGGATCTACCGGATGCAGGACGAGCGCCGGTCGCTGGAGTACGACAGCACGTTCGGCGTGGGGCCCGAACGGGTCGCGAGTGCGATCACCGACGCGGCGACGGCCTCGGATCCGCCCGCTCGCGTGCGTGTCGGGCCGCTCGCGACGCTCTCACGGCTGATCGAGTGGCTCCCCGCACGCTGGCAGGATCGCGCGTTCGACCTGGCAGTCGGCGGGATCGATCGCGTGCCGGGGACCTGACGGCTCCGCACCGAACGATGAGACACGAACGGCGGCCGATCAGGCCGACGCGTCCTCGATGGCGGCCTCGAGTTCCTCGGACTGGGTCACGCCAATGAAGCGATCGACGATACCGTCGTCGGTCTCGACGATCAGCGTCGGGAGCGATCGCACCTGATACTCGTTGGCCCGCTCGCGGGCCTCGTCGACATCGACCCGTTCGACCTCGAGATTCTCCCACTCGGATTCGAGGTCCTCGACGATCGGTTCTTGCGTTTTGCACGGCCCACACCAGTCGGCGTAGAAATCCAGGAGTCGAATCGTCATGTGCCGCCACGGTTCGGCCACTGTCTCAATAAGGGTTTCCACTCCGGCGGTGGCTCCGCCGCCGGTCGGTTCGCTGACGTTCTCGATCGATCGAATCGAAACGGATAAACACCGAGTCCGGCTATCGCCGGACGAGCCGAGGTAGCCTAGCCTGGCCAAGGCGCCTGCCTCGAGAGCAGGTGTCCTCACGGACTCGGGAGTTCAAATCTCCCCCTCGGCGTTTTCCGAGATTTGAACGAGAGAATCGAGC
>JBDGTN010000103.1:0-3736 GCA_042216835.1 Halococcoides sp. | reverse complement strand
CCGGAGAGGAATCGGAACAAGCAGTCGGGGATGCACGAAGATCGGCGTCCCGATCGGGGGAGGACTCGGCGTCCCGATCGGGGGAGGACTCGGCGTCCCGATCGGGAGAGGACTCGGCGTCCCGATCGGGAGAGGACTCGGCGTCCCGAACCGGGAACGACAAGTCACCGCCGATCACCTGGGCGTTCGAGACGGGTGGGTCGATCGAGGGCTCCCCGACGGTGGTGGATGGGACGGTGTATATCGGATCCTACGATCACTCCGTCTACGCGGTCGACGCCACGACGGGCACACGGCAGTGGGCGTTCGAGACGGACGATCGCATCAGTAGTTCGCCAGCGGTCGCGGACGGGACGGTCTTCATCGGTTCACAGGACCATTCCCTCTATGCGATCGACGCCGCGACGGGCACCCGGGAGTGGACGTTCGAGACCGGCGACTGGGTCTATAGCTCACCGACGGTCGCTGGGGGCACGGTCGTCGTCGGCTCCGTCGACGGGTCGGTGTACGCGGTCGACGCCGCAACGGGCACCCGGGAGTGGACCGTCGAGACCGACGGGAAAATCAAGAGTTCACCCACGGTGGTGGATGGGACGGTCTACATCGGATCCACCGACGATTCGATCTATGCGATCGACGCCGCGACGGGCACCCGGGAGTGGACGTTCGAGACCGGCGACTGGGTCTGGAGTTCGCCGACGGTCGTTGATGGAACCCTCTATGTCGGATCGGACGACACCACCCTGTACGCGCTGGAGGCGGCGACGGGGACCGAACGGTGGACCGTCGAGACCGACGACGAGGTCAGCAGTTCACCGACGGTGGTGGATGGCACGGTGTTCGTCGGGTCCTACGACGACTCGCTGTACGCCGTGGACGCCGCGACGGGATCCGAACGATGGCATTTCGAGACCGGAGGCGGCGTCGATAGCTCGCCGACGGTGGCAGCGGGGACCGTCTTCGTCGGATCGTGGGATGGCGCCGTCTACGCCGTGGCGGCCGAGACCGGCGAGCACCGGTGGACCTTCGAGACCGACGACTGGGTCTGGAGTTCGCCCACCGTGGTCGACGGGACCCTCTTCGTGGGCTCCGTCGACGGGACGCTCTATGCCCTGAACGCTGGCGTCTCGGGGTCCAGCAGGGGCTCGCGCGTCATCCTCGGACCTCTCGGCCATCACCGACGGTCCCACTCCGGGGACGGGTCTCTCGACGGAAACCACCGCGACGATTCCGGGTGACGGGAGCGCGGACGACCACCCGGTCAGGGGCCACTCCGAAGCCGGGCGTTTTTGGGTCGGCCGATCCGAACAGGGGCGATGACAGACGCCGCCTGGCAGGAGTTTTTCGGCTTCGAGGTGCCATACGAGAGCCAGGCCGACGCCATCGAGACCGCACTCGCGACCGCCCGGGATGGCGGATATCTCGCCCTCGAAGGTCCCTGTGGGACCGGGAAAACGATGGCCGCGCTGACCGCGGGCGCGACGCTCCTCGACGAGGGGCGCTTCGATCGCATCCTCGCCGTCACGCCCGTCAAACAGCAACTCCAGCAGTTCGTCGACGACCTCCGGACGCTGAATCGCGGTCTCGACGAGCCCCTCGCCGGCGTGTCTCTCGTGGGCAAGCGCGATCTCTGTCCGCTGGCGATCGGAGCGGTCTTCCCGCCGGACACGGGCGTTCAATCCCGGTGTGAGGAGCTTCGCGAGACGACCGCCGACCTGGTCGAGGGCGACGGACAGCGCGATCCGGCGGGATCGGTCGCACTCGGCGGCCAGGTCGACGATCCCTGGTGGGACCCCGGGCGCGGCCGGGATCTGGCGGCCCACGCCCGCGAGGATGCCACACAGCAGGCGCTGGGCGGGCGATCGTTCCGGGTCGCGGGCGTCGACGCGCCGTACCGTCCCGAACAGCCACGTGCACCCGAGGCGATGGCCGAGTCCGACGACCCGCCGCTCTATTGCCCGTTCGAGGCGGACTGGTACGCACGCAATCGCGGGTCGTCGGTCGGGTTCGACGCGGGCGAGGACCACGTCATCGCGCCCGAAGAGTACCTGCCCGCCGCGACCGCGGCCGGTACGTGCCCGCACCGCGCGATGACGGTCGCGATCGATCACGCCGACGTGATCGTCGGCAACTACAACCACCTCTTCGGCGGGGGCGGGCGCGCACTCCTGGAGGCACTCCTCGACGAGCGCACGTTCGTCATCGTGGACGAGGCCCATCGCCTCGAGGAGCGCGTCCGTGACCTGCTCTCCGATCGGGTGGGCCGCCAGACGCTCGTCCAGGCGCGCAACGACTGCCACCGGATCGTCACGTACGCCCGCAGCGACCCGGAGCAAAAACGGGCGGTGGTGCGCCACTGCGACCCCTACGACGTGTCCCTCGATGCCGTCGAGCGGGCACGGGACTTCTACGACGACCTGATCGGGTGGATCGACGACCGCGCGACGGCCCATCTGGACGAGGCAATCGAGGGGTGGCCGGACGCCCCGCCCGAGGAGTCGGTCGAGGTCCCGTTGCGCGATCCCGAGACGACCGAGCGTGACGACATCACCGGCCGGGCCGCCACGGAGGGCTACGAGGGGTCGGACTGGCGCACCCTCGACACCGTCGGCGCGGCCGTCGAGGACACCCTCCGGGAACTCTCGCTGGCGCGCTCGCCGGTCGCCGCCGCGGTCGGAACGATCTGCCGGCGGTACTACGAGCGCGATCAATGCGAGGTGCTGCGGGAGATCGAACTCGAGTACAGGCCGCGGAGTGACGACCGGGTCGAGGGGTATCGCGCCCACTACACCGCGGGGCTGGTCGCCTACGAGACCCTGCCAGCCGATGCGCTCGCGCGAACCTTCGACGAACTGGGCGGGGGGATCTGCATGAGTGCAACGCTCTCGCCGCTCGATGTCTTCACCGAGGTCGCGGGCCTGAACGCCCTCGATCGGCCCGTCGAGACCCGGTCGTATCCGTTGCGCTTTCCCGAGGACAACCGTGCCTCGTGGATCGTCGACGCGCCCGCCTACACCGCCCACAACCGCGGCGATCCCGTCGCCGACGAGGCGGCCTGGTCGAACACTCGCGACGCCTACGCCCAGATCCTCCGCGCGATCGGCCGCAGTCCGGGGAATTCGCTCGTCGCGATGCCGAACTACCGGGAGGCGCGGTGGGCCGGCGAGTACCTCGATGGCGTCCTCGATCGGGAGGTCCTGATCGACCAGTCCTCCTCGGCGCGGGCGACCGACGAGCTGAAAGCCGATTTCTTCAGCGGGCCGGGGAAGGTCATGGTCACGAGCACGCGCGGGACGCTCACCGAGGGCGTCGACTACGACGGGTCGAAACTCGCGACGGCAGCAGTGGTGGGGATTCCGCTCCCGAACGTCGGCTCCCCCCGCGTTCGGGCGGTCAAACACGCCTACGGCGAGCAGTTCGGCGACGATCGCGCCTTCGAGTACGCCCTGACGGTGCCCGCCGTCCGCCGGGCCCGCCAGGCCATCGGCCGCGTGATTCGGGGCCCCGAGGAGGTCGGGGTGCGGATCCTGGCCGGCCGGCGGTACGTCGAGGGCGTACGCCACTCCGTGCACGCCTATCTCTCGCCCGGAGAACGCGAGGAGTTCGTGCGGATGACGCCGGACTTTCTCGCCGATCAGATCGCGGCCTTCTGGGACGGGCGGGAGATGTAGCGGTCGACTCTGTCCCCGACCGGTCAGGTGGGCTCGAATGGGTCGGTCGCCGTATCGAGCCGCGT
>JBDGTN010000057.1:0-3830 GCA_042216835.1 Halococcoides sp. | reverse complement strand
CTTCAACCCCACAAGGGGTCCGTCTGAAACCATGGCCGTTTCACCGGCCTTACCCTCCCCAACAGGCCCATCTCACATCAAGATTTCCGTCGACCTCCAGTAGCCCCGAAACCCCCGGGGGTCGATGGTCAATCTACAGGCGGAGCAGGCCGAGTGCCTCGGGGGTCGTCCGAGACGGCGGAGCCGTCTCGTGATGACGAGAGAGCGAAGCTCTCTCGAACCACTTGACCCCGAGGCGGTTCACAATCTCCCCTCGCCCGACCACGTCTCGCCCAGCGAATGGTCGATGTCGAACCGATCGAGAACCGTCCCCGCCAGGTGGTCCATCACGTCATCGATCTCATCGGGCTCGTAGTAAAATCCCAGCACGGGCGGGACGATATGCGCCCCGACCGATGCGAGTCGCTCCAGATTCGCCAGGTGGATCTCGCTCATCGGCGTCTCGCGGGGCACGACCACGAGCGGGCGACCCTCCTTGAGACAGACGTCAGCCGCCCGCGTCAGCAGGCCATCGGCCTGCCCGCCCGCCACCGCCGCGACGGTGTGCATCGACGCGGGCACGATCGCCATCCCGCGCGCCTCGACCGACCCCGACGCGACCGACGCGGTGATCTCGTCGTCGTGATAGACCGCCGTCGCCAGATCGTCGAGGTGGGCCATCGTCGCCTCCCGCCCCGGTCCCTCGTGAGCCATCACGGTCTCGGCGGCGTCGGTGACGACGACGATCAACTCCGCGCGCTCGGCGATGGCGTCCGCGGTCCGGACCGCCAGCGGGATGCCCGACGCTCCCGAGATGCCGAGGACGATCCGCGTCATCGGTCTGGGTCCTGCTCGGCGTCATCGACGCGGCGAACCACGCCCGCGTCGGCGTCGACGGTGACCCGATCGCCGTCCGAGAGACTGTCCAGGGGCACGTCAAGCCCGTCCACACAGGGAATCTCGCCGAGGATGGCACCCGTCGCGACGATCGTCTCGGTCTCTTCGAGGACGATCGCCGCCGGGCCGACGCCGTTCTGGGCGACCCCATACAGGACGTACGACCCGACCGTCGATCCCTTCCCACGCGGGAAGACGAGCACCCGGTCGTCGATGCACTCGCCCTCGAGGTCGTGACCCTCTTCGACGAATTCGCCGGTATCGAGATCCACGGCACCGTAGAAACTGATCGGCTCCGACGATCGGAGCACCTCGCCGGTCGCGGTCCCCTCGGTGATCGCGGCGCCCTCGGCGACCGTCCAGTCGGCGGCCGACGCTGTCGCCGACTCCTCGGCGGTAGCAGCCGTCTCGTCGGGATCGCTCACGCGATCACCCCCTCGATCAGGCTGGCACGATCGTCGAACACCACGGTCTGCTCACAAAAGCCCGGCAGATAGTTCGCGGCCTTCGCGGAGTCGGTCGCGGTCACCTCGTAGTCCATCGCCTCGATCGGCGCGACGACGTTGCAGGTGTCGGCCAGCACCGTCCCGCCAGCGGCCTCGATCGTCGCGACGTGGCCGTTGCGCTCGGCCTGGGCCTTCGCGGCGGCACTCGTGCACACCCAGAGATCCGCCGCGAGGGACTCGCCGTCGACGCGCGATGCGATGTCGGCGATCTCGGCGGGCGAGGCGTGCGGACAGCCGATCACCACCAGATCGGGATCGGCATCGCTCCTGAGGCGGTCGTACTCGTCGGCGATCTCGCTGTCGCCGACCGAGAGGCTCTCGACCCCACGCGGTGGGTCGTCGTCGGTCGTCACCCCCTCGACGAAGTACAGCGCGACCGCACCGGAGGCCGCCATCGCCGCGCCCAGTGCCTTCAGATCGTCGGTGTCGACGGCCTCGATCCCCGAAAAATATGGCACGCCGTCCTCGACGCGCCGTCCGACCCACGACCCCAGCGCGGCGATGTCGGCCGTCGAATCGAGGGTGGCGTCGACGCGCACCCGGTGGGTCGGGCGGCGATTCTCGTCGCGGTGGAGGCCGTGGTCGGGCGTCCGGCCGGTGATCGCCGCCGCGATCGCGGAGGGCCCGCCCTCGCGATTGGTCTTCGCGCCGATCACCGAGTTGGCAAAGGAGACTGCCGACGATTCCGCCCACGCGACGTGCTCGCCCTCGCGGGGGAGATTGCCCGCCAGATAGGGCGTACAGGTAAAAGAGAGCGTGATCCCCATCGTTTCGAGCGCGTCCCGGATGCGGTGCTGGTTCTCGGCGAACGAGTCGTCGATCCCCAGCGCGTCGTACTGGTCGAAGTCCATCCCCGCCGGATTGGCGAACGTCGGGACCGACACCGCCGCGCCCTCCTCGGCAAAGGACTCCAGAAACTGCACGCCCGGGTCGCCGATCGACTTGTACGAGATGCCAGAGGCCTGCGCGGAGCCGATCTCGACGAGGCGGTCGGCCCCGTAGATCTCGCCGAGTTCGACGAGCAGATGCATCGCCTTGCGCTCGGCCGGATTCGACGAGTCGAGCAACGCCTCCTCCTCGGTCGTGAGGTGCATTACTGGTAGTCCTCCAGTGAAATTTCGTCTTCGTTCGGAATCCGCGCTTTTGTGAACTCGCTGGCCTCGCGGTCTGGCCCGCGCGGTCGCGTCGCGTCGACGATCCACTTCGCGGTCGTTCCGGTCTCGAAGTCCTGTGAGGGGTCGAGCGACGAGCCATCTGCGTCCTGGATGATCTCGACGTCTCGGTCGGGCTGGCAGCGAGTCGCAATCGCCCACTCGACGGCATCGGAGTCGGCCGGATCCACGTCGGGATCGACGATCGTGACGCGCTTGAGCGAGGGATGGGCCGCGAGCGCCGCCATCCCGGCGTTTTTCGCGTCGCCGTCGGTGCGCACGTCGATGGCGACGACCGCGTGGAGCCACGAACACCCGCCGTGGGTGAGCACGACGTTCTCGACGGTCGGGACGGCGTTCTCGACGATCCGGTAGATCCGGGGTTCCTGGGGGACGCCCATGAGGTTGGCGTGTTCGGCCCGGCCGGGGACGATAATGCGCACGAGGGGATCGGGGCGGGTCATGAGCGAATGCACCCGGACGACGGGTTGCTCGCGCGTGCGATCCCAGGTGCGCGAGAGATCGACAAAGGGGCCCTCGTCGGCGGTCTCGGCGGTGATCTCGCCGATCATCAGGACTTCGGCCTCGCTCGGGACGGTCAGGCCCTCGACCCGACCCGTGGCCAGCTGCCCGCCGTGGAGGCGATTGGCGAGTTCGAGTTCGCTCTCCTCGGGCGCGATCGAGGTTGCCGCCGCGAGTTCGACCGCGGGGTGGACGCCCATCGCGACGGCGATCGGCGTCGGGCCGTCCGTTCGCTCGTGAATGTCGTGGAGGTGGCGCTCGACCAGGCGGATGGCGAATGCGTTGTCCCCGAGATGCTGCATTCGGTGGAAGGAGAGGTTGTGCGTCCCGGTGTCGGGATCGCGGGCGATCACGACGCTGGCGGCCAGATACCGGCGATCGTACGCCTCGTAGAAGTCCGGAATCGGAATGTGCTCGCGCACGTCGGGATCGGTCGCCACCTCGCGGGCCGCGACCGGGACATCGCGTTCCAGCGGTGCGGGGTCGGCCATCGCGGCCGCCATCGCGTCGACGAGTGAGTCGTCGGTGCCGATCGCCCGACGAATCGCCGATCGCGTCCCGATGCAGTTGGTCGCCACGCGACAGTCGGGATAGCCCGCCACCGACTCGACAATCGTCGGCGTCGCGGCGTCCTGGACCGCGAGCGCCGGGAGTTCGGCGTCCGGATCGACCGACTCGGTCAGCCGGGTCGGGTCCGGGTGGGCGTCGAGCACGCTCCTGAGTCCCATACACGGGCCACGCCGATGACGGGTAAAACCGTTCATGTTTGCCGCCA
>JBDGTN010000045.1:0-3836 GCA_042216835.1 Halococcoides sp. | reverse complement strand
TCGGCATCCGCCGTGTCCTCGCGGTGGGGGGCCCGCACGCGGCCGTCGTGTGTGAGCAGCGTCGCATCGACGATTTCGTCGTCGAGATCCAGCGCGATCGATCCTCCGTCGGTGATCAGATCGATCAGATTCGCGATGTTGCGCGCGAACTGCTCGCTGGCGGTCCGGGCGACCCGGGAGGGCAGGTCGGTCGGACCGAGGACGGTAACGCCCTCGTGGGTGACCCGCTCGTCCGCGACGGTGAGTTCGCAGTTCCCGCCGGTGTCGGCCGAGCAGTCCACGATCACCGAGCCGTGGTCCATCGCGGCGACCATGTCGCTGGTCACGAGTTCTGGCGCTGGCTCACCGGGAATCGCGGCGGTCGTGATCACCACGTCGGCCTCGGGGACGACCCGCGAGAGCGCCTCGCGCTGGGCGTCGTAGAATGCCTCGTCCATCGCCCGGGCGTATCCTTCCTCGTCGCCCGCGCCCTCGGTTTCCAGATCGAGTTCGACGAAGTCGGCACCGAGGCTCTCGACCTCTTCGCGGGCTTCGAGGCGAACGTCGTACGCCTGGACGGACGCGCCGAGTCGGTCGGCGGTCGCGATGGCCTTGAGTCCGGCTACGCCCGCGCCGATGACGAACACCTCGGCGGGCTGGATCGTCCCCGCGGCGGTCATCTCCATCGGGAAGATCCGGTCGACTTCGCTCGCGCCCAGCAGTGCGGCCTGATACCCGACGAGACTCGCCATCGAGGAGAGCACGTCCATCGACTGGGCGCGACTGATCCGCGGGACCAACTCGAGTGCGACCGCGTCGATGCCACGTTCGGCGAGCGATTCGAGTGCCGCGTCGCTCACCTCGTAGGCGTCGAATGTGCCGACGACGGTCGTGTCCCTGCCGTAGGCATCGGCGTCGTCGGGCCGACCACGGATCGTCGCGACCAGATCCGCGTCGGCGATCCCGTCGACGATCGACGCACCCGCCGACCGGTAGGCCTCGTCGTCGAACCCGGCGGCAGCGCCGGCCCCCGATTCGACGAGGACATCGTGGCCCTCATCGATCAGGTCCGCGGCGACGCCGGGCGTGACCGCGACGCGTCGGTCCTCCGATTCGCGTGGAACGCCGACGATCACGACCCCTCACCCGGGTTGTCGACTGGTTCGTCCCATCCCTGTCTCTGGTGGACCGGCCGCGTCCCACCGCCACCGGGCTCTGACCGATCGGGTGCTGACATCGCGTCCATATCCGCAAAAATTGCGGCGGACGGATATGGGTACCGTGAGCGCGTCAATTTGTTCCGCTATCGCGGTACCCCCCCCCCGAAGTGGCACTGCTCAGGCCACCAGATGGCCGTTGGCGAGAACAAATGCCGTCGCGATCAGTGCGAGACCGGCGAATCGGTACAACCCGACGAAGCGAGACCGGCGAGTCGGTACAACCCGACGAACCACGACTGGCCCTCGACGCCGCGCTGTCCACTGTATCCAACCAGCGCGAACTCCTTTTTGATAGCGCCGATCGTGTTCGCACTCAGAAGGACGATACCTCCGACCACGAGCGTCACCAGCGCCAGCAGGCCCATCCCGCCATACCGCAGGTCTGCCGGGAGAACTACCGACGCTCCGACTGCCAGGCTGGCGATCGCCGCGACGCCGCCAGCCAGCGCGGTGGTCGTCTCATCGTTGCCGGCCACTCCGCTGTAGACGATCGCTCCCGACCAGAGAGCCGTGATCGCGACGACGGGCAGCCAGACGATGCTGTCGGACGCGAGGGAACGGGCGCATCGGCCGCCCCCGGTAGCGCGCGATCTACCCCGATCGGGCGCAGGATGGACCGGGGCAGACCCGGGATGGCGGCGAGTGCTGCGATGGCGAAGCCGTCGGCGAACGCCCCCATCGCGTCGTAATCACTCCCGCCACTGTCGCCCGAGACGACGAGATAGAGGGCCCCACGAGTCCGATCCACGCCACGGGGGCGATCGCGGCGTTGAGCATGACTGGGTCCAGAGCGACGCTCCCCGCATCGGCGACCAGTCGGCTGGCCAGGTGGGCCGACGCGACGGTCGCCGCCACCACGGTCAGGACGACTGCGGCGGTCACGCGGTGATCGGCGGTCCAGTCAGCGAAGCCCGATCTCGGCCGAATGACGGGCTGGAGATAATGGCCATCGTCCCAATATGGGTGACGGTGGGCCCTGGTCGTTACGATGTGTGCGATGGTGCAATACCGCCATTACGATTGTGGTGAAAATCCCGGGCCGTCTCGTGGCCGGCGGTGGTGGCTGCCGGTCGGTCGAACTGCTGGCAGGGTCTGGATCGTCCCGGCACCGAGGCCGCCACCTTAAAAGCCGAGGGACGCCGACGCTGTTGCATGACGCGCACCGTCTGGTTGAAGGCCGACGACACGGTCGGCGACTGGGAGGATCGCAAGGCCCGCATCACCGCAGGCCTGGAGGCCGGGGTCGATCGGGTTCTCGTCGACGAGGACGACGTGGATCGCGTTCGCGAACTTGGATCGGTCGATGTCGCCGCCTTCGCTGGCGACGACGTGGACGTGATCGACGCCGAAAGCGAGGATGCGAACCCCGATATTACTGTCGTGGGAAAGAATGGTGAGGGCGACGGAACGATCGACCTGCCCACCGATGTCGCGTCCTCGGGTGACCTCTCGGCACTCCAGAACGGGGGCGGGCCGCGGGCGGGGTACGTCGAGATCCGCGGGGAGGCCTACGAGGGTTTCGCGGAGGCGGTCGCCGACGCTGCCGAGTACACGATCGTCGTCGGCGAGGACTGGCAGATCATCCCCCTGGAGAATCTCATCGCGCGGATCGGATCGGAGACCACCCTCGTCGCGGGCGTGACCACCGCCGAGGAGGCCCGGACCGCGTACGAAACCCTCGAAATCGGTGCCGACGGCGTCCTGCTCGACACCGACGATGTCGACGAGATTCGCCAGACCGTCGAGGTGCGGGACAGCGTCGATCGGGAGTCGCTGGACCTGCAGTACGCGGCAGTCACCGCGGTCGAGGAGACCGGCATCGCCGACCGGGTCTGTGTCGATACGGGATCGCTACTCGACCACGAGGAGGGCATGCTCGTCGGGTCGATGGCGCGCGGACTCTTCTTCGTCCACGCCGAGACTGCCGAATCGCCCTACGTCGCCTCGCGACCCTTCCGCGTGAACGCCGGCGCTGTCCACGCCTACGTCCGGACCCCTGGCGGCGAGACGAAATATCTCTCGGAACTCGAAAGCGGCGACGAGGTCCAGGTCCTCGATCGCGATGGCGACACGCGCGAGGCCATCGTCGGGCGCGCGAAGATCGAACACCGCCCGATGTTCAGGATCGAGGCCGCCGTCGAGACCGACGACGGCACCGACACGATCGAAACCTTGCTCCAGAACGCCGAGACGATCAAGGTCGCGACTCGCGACGGCCGCCGGGCGGTGCCCGATCTCGAGGAGGGCGACGAACTCCTGGTTTACCACGAGGACACCGCGCGACACTTCGGCGAGGCCATCGAGGAGTCGATCATCGAAAAATAGCGATGCTCCACGAGTATCGAGACGTGCAGCGAACTATGGGTCGGCACCACAATACTATACGGAGACAGAATGAATCAACTACCCCACCCTACTTCGCTCGGTCTGACGACCTCGCTCGTTGAGGGTGGGGTTTGTCGGTGGACTCCCCTTCTGCCGACACACGGTCGGAGGCGTGGAAATCGCCGTTCAGGTTCAGCGTCCCCGACGTTAAAGCCAGTTGATAGGTGGCTCCTCCACTCGGAGACGTCTGCCCCGACTGGAGACGCTTTGCGAGCTTGCGAGCAATATTCTTGCTCGCGTTGTAGTCGGCGT
>JBDGTN010000076.1:0-3894 GCA_042216835.1 Halococcoides sp. | reverse complement strand
CCGCTCACTCCCGCGAATCGACGAGCAGTCCGAGGCCCACGACGACCGCGATCAGGCCCCCGACGATCATTGCGCGGTGGATTCGCCGAGCGGCGTTTGCCCCCGAGGCCGCGATGGCTCGCACGCGGTAGGTCCGGCCGTCGTGGGTGACGTACGCCGCCGGGACGGGCACGTAGGCGCGCCGGGTCGCGGTCCCGTCGCCGTCGATCGCCGCCCGAACGAGGTCCCGGGCGGGCCGATCGAGGTCGGCCAGCGGCTCGACCGGGCCCTCGGCGGTCTCGTTGGGCCCCAGCGGGCGGACCTCGACGACGGTCTTCGAGTCGGGGGCCGGGGGCACGCCGGCCAGTCCCGCGCCAACGGCGGCGATACCCACGAGCAGACAGGCCAGCGCGACGGTCCGGGCGATTGCAGACACGAGCGGAGCCAGGCCCCGACCCCACACGGTCCTTTCGATCGGCCGGATCGACGGTGCAATCGCTGGATCGGCAGTGCGACCGGATGGACGTGACGAGCGGCAGGATCGTCGCCGACCCCGGCGTTGATGGCCGTCGACGGCCACCGTCCGGCATGAGGATCAAACAGGACCTCCGGCACTGGGCGGCCAAACGGGCGCTGACCGCGCCGATCGTCGGCGAGGCCGTGCGATCGAAACTGGTCTCGTATCATACGGACGTGTTCGCCGATCGGGCCGACGAGGCCCACCGCGCGAAGCGCCGCGAGCGCCTCCGGGCGCTGTTCGAGGCGACGATGGACAGCTACGTCGCGGCACTCCAGGCCGGACTGACCGAGGCCGAAGCCCGCGAGATCACGCACATCCAGGCGAACTTCGACTTCTACAACCACGGCTGGACCGAGATGATGGAGATCCCGACCGACGAACTCGACGCCCACTACGAGCGGTACGCCGACTTCTTCGGGCCACACGGGATCACGATCGCCGATCCGCTCGGAGCCTTCGCGCCCGCAGAGGGCCTCCCCGAGGCCCCCGCGACGCCCGACCGGCTGGACGACCCCGAGCATCCCCACGCCGAGGGCGGGTTCGCCGACGATGTCTACGTCGAGACGGCCGACGGCGAGACCGTGATCGGCGGCGGTGAGGAACCCGACGACGTGCCGACCGACGCCGCACCGGGCATCGAGGAGTGACCGGCGCGATCCCGGTGTGAGCGACGCCCGAGAGCCTGGCCCGGGATCCGATCCCGCCAGGTTCAAGCCCGCTTCGCTCCCACGGCGCATATGACCGACGCCGGGGGCATCGTCGGGGAGTATCTCGGACTCGCCGAGGAGGCCGACGCCGACTTGCTCGCGATGCAGGTGGGGGATTTCTACGAGTTCTTCGACGATCATGCCGAAACGGTCGCGGACGAACTGGATCTGACGGTCTCACAGAAGTCCTCGCATGGCTCCAGCTATCCGATGGCGGGCGTCCCGGTCGCAGAGCTCTCACCGTACCTCCGGGCGCTCGTCGAGCGAGGCTACCGGGTCGCCGTCGCCGAGCAGTACGAGACATCGGACGGGCACGCTCGCGAGGTCGACCGGATCGTCACGCCGGGAACGCTGCTCGCGACCGACTCGGAGAGCGCCCGGTATCTCGCAGCGATCGTCGCGGGCGAGGAGCACGGCATCGCGCTCGCAGACGTGACGACCGGGCGATTTCAGGTGACCAGCGCGAGCGACGAACGGGCGGCGATCGGCGAACTCTCGCGGTTCGATCCCGTCGAGGTGTTGCCCGGGCCGGATCTGCGGGGCGACGATGCGGTGCTGGACGCACTCCGCTCGGAAACCGACGCCCGGACGACGCTGTTCGACACCGAGGCGTTCGCGCCAGGACGGGCGAGAGCCCGCCTCCGCGAGCAGTTCGGCGAGGGCGCGCTGGACAGCGTCGGCCTCGACGGCGAATCGACGATCCAGGCCGCTGGCGCAGTGCTTCGCTACGTCGAGGAGTCGGGCCAGGGTGTGCTCGCCTCGATCACCCGGATCGAGCCCTACGGCGCGAGCGATCACGTCGACCTCGATGCAACCACCCAGCGCAATCTGGAGTTGACCGAGAGCATGGACGGCGGCGCGACTGGGACCGTCCTCGAGACGATCGATCACACCGAGACGGCCGCCGGGCGGCGCTGCCTGCGGGAGTGGCTGTGCCGACCGCGCCAGGATCGCGCCGAGCTGGAGCGTCGCCAGCGGGGCGTCGCGGCACTCGCTGGCGCGGCGATGGCACGCGAGGCGATCGCGGACGCACTCGACGGCACCTACGACCTCGCTCGGCTGGCGAGTCTCGCGGTTTCGGATTCGGCCGACCCGCGCGATCTGGACGCAGTCCGGGAGACCCTTCGCGTGCTCGACCCGATCGACGAGATCTGCGAGCGACACGGTCTCGACGACTCGCCGATCGTCGCCCGTCTGACGGACCTGGATCGCGAGACGATCGGACGGCTCCGGGACGAACTCGATCGAGCGCTCGTCGACGATCCGCCCGGGACGATCACCGAGGGCGGGATCATCGCGCGGGGCTACGACGAATCGCTCGACGCGGTCGTCGACGATCACGAGGCCGCCCTGGAGTGGATCGAGAGCCTGCCCGAGCGCGAACAGCAGCGCACGGGGATCACCCACCTCAGCGTCGATCGCAACACAACCGACGGCTACTACATCCAGGTCGGGGCGAGCGAGGCCGACGACGTGCCCGACCACTATCGCCAGATCAAGTCGCTCAAGAACAGCGAACGGTTCACCACCGACGCCCTCGACGAACGCGAACGCGAGATCCTTCGCCTGGAAGAGCAGCGTCACGACCGCGAACGCGAACTGTTCGAGGCGGTCCGCGAGCAGGTCGCAGCGGCCTCGGAGGTCCTCCAGTCGGTCGGGCGCGCACTCGCCGAGATCGACTGTCTGGGGAGCCTGGCGACCCACGCAGTCCGCAACGACTGGGTGCGCCCCGAACTGGTCGAGAGACCGGAATCCGACAGCGACGAACTGGCGATCGAGTCGGGCCGCCATCCGGTGGTCGAGCAGACGACGGAGTTCGTCCCCAACGACTGTCGACTCGCCGACGATCGGCGCATGCTCATCGTGACGGGCCCGAACATGAGCGGGAAGTCCACCTACATGCGCCAGACGGCGTTGATCGTCCTGCTCGCCCAGATCGGGTCGTTCGTGCCCGCCGACGAGGCCACCGTTCCGCTGGTCGACGGCATCTACACCCGCGTGGGCGCACTCGACGAACTCGCCGAGGGCCGCTCGACGTTCATGGTCGAGATGCAGGAACTCGCGCGCATCCTCCACGCCGCGACCGACGAGTCGCTCGTCGTCCTCGACGAGGTGGGGCGGGGGACCGCAACCTACGACGGCATTTCGATCGCATGGGCCGCGACCGAGTATCTCCACAACGAGACGCGCGCGAAGACGCTGTTTGCGACCCACTACCACGAACTCACGGGACTGGGCGATCGCCTGCCAGCCGTTGCGAACGTCCACGTCGCCGCCGAGGAACGCGACGGCGAGGTCACCTTCCTCCGGCAGGTCCAGGAGGGCGCGACCTCCCGATCGTACGGCGTCCACGTCGCGGATCTGGCGGGCGTGCCCGACCCCGTCGTCGATCGGTCGCGCGACGTACTGGAGAAGTTGCGCGCGGAGAAGGCCGTCGAGGTCCGCGGTGGCGGATCGACCGAGACCACGCAGGCGGTCTTCGATCTCTCGTCGGGCAACTTCGTCGGGTCGGCGTCGGCCGACGGCGGGCGCGAACAGGATCAGATCGCCGATCGGTTCGGGTCGGAGGCCGAGCGCGTGCTCGAAGCACTCGACGAGGTGGACATCGACTCGACCCCGCCGGTCGAGGTGCTCGGACGGGTGAAGGAGTGGCAAGAGCGCCTCGACGGCGAATAGCGTGAGCAAGCG
>JBDGTN010000088.1:0-3979 GCA_042216835.1 Halococcoides sp. | reverse complement strand
CATGGCGAGTGTCAGCGACACGTACATCGAAAACCGCGAGCGGATCCAGCCCGACGACGTGAACAACTACGGGACGGCCCACGGGGGCAACATCGTCAAGTGGATGGACGAGATCGGCGCGATGACCGCGATGCGTCACGCGGAGACGACCTGCGTGACCGCACGGATCGACGACCTCCACTTCGAGCAGCCGGTCCCCGAGGGCGAGATCTGCGTGATCGAATCGTACGCGTTCCGCGCTGGCCGGACGAGCATCGACGTGCGCCTGCGGGCCTTCCGCGAGGAGCCACGGACCGCCGAGCGCGAGCAGACCACCGACTCGTATTTCGTCTTCGTCGCCGTCGACGAACAGATGCAGCCCACCGAAGTCCCGGAGTTGACCGTCGCAAGCGATCGGTGCGAGCGCCTGCAACGGGACGCGCTCGACGGGTTGGCGTGAGCGGTCGCCGCGTCGCGGACCGCTCCCCGGCCCCACCGCACCCGCCTCGCTCCGACACCACTTAGGCGTGGGGCCGGTACGGGCCGGTATGGACCCGAAACGCGAACTCACGAGCGTCGACTGCCGGGCGCTCGTCGCCGAACTCCGGGCGATCCGGGGGGCGTCCCTGGAGAAGGCATATCTCTACCCCGAGCGCGATCTCCTCCGCCTGAAGTGCCGCGAGTACGACCACGGGCGGATCGAACTCCTCTGTGAACTCGACGATCCCAAGCGCGTCCACCTCGCCGACCCCGATCGCGTGCCCGACGCGCCCGAACGCCCGCCCGACTTCGCGATGATGCTCCGCAATCGCCTGCAAGGCGCGGAACTCGCGGCCGTCGCGCAGTTCGCGTTCGATCGCGTGCTCGAACTGCGCTTCGAGCGGTCGGACGACGCGACGACGATCGTGATGGAGCTCTTTGGCGACGGTAACCTCGCGGTGCTGGACGGCGAGGGCGTCGTGATCGACTGCCTGCGGACGGTCCGCCTGCGCTCCCGAACGGTCGCGCCGGGCGAACCCTATGAGTCCCCCGAAGCCCCGTTCGAACCGTTCGAGGCCGACGCCGCGGCGATCCGCGAGCAGTTCCAGCAATCCGATTCGGACGTGGTCCGGACGCTCGCGACTCAGTTGGAGTTCGGCGGGCTCTACGGCGAAGAACTCTGCTCGCGGGCGGGCGTCCCCTACAACCTCGACGTGAATGAGGTGACGCCGGACCAACTCGACGCCATCGTCGACGCGATCGACGCGCTGGGCGACCAGCTCGAATCGGGCGATCTCGACCCCCAGATCTACCGCGAGGACGAGTCCCCCGTCGACGCGACGCCCGTCGCACTGCAGGAATATGACGGTCTCGACGCCGAGGCCGTCGACTCGTTCAACGACGCGCTCGACCGGTACTTCCACGAACGATCGCAGGTCCAGAGTGCCAGCGTCGCCGAAAGCGAGGTCGATTCCGGGCCCGATTTCGAGCAGGAAATCGAGACCAAACAGCGGATCATCGCCCAGCAGGAGGGCGCGATCGAGGATTTCGAACGCCAGGCCGAGCAACTGCGCCAGCAGGCCGAGGCACTCTACGCCCACTACGACCTCGTCGCGGAGGTGCTCTCGACGATCCGCGAGGCCCGCGATGCCGACACGCCCTGGGACGAGATCGAGGAAACCCTCGACGAGGCCGCCGAGCGGGGGATCGCCGCGGGCGAAGCCGTCGAAGGAATCGATCCCGAGTCCGGTACGGTCGATCTGACGATCGACGGCGACGCCATCACGCTCGACCCCCGAAACGGCGTCGAAAAGAACGCCGACCGACTGTATCGCGAGGCCAAATCCGTAGAGGGCAAAAAAGAGGGCGCGAAGCAGGCGCTCGAACAGACCCGCGCCGAACTCGACGAGATTCGCGAGCGTCGGGCCCGCGCCGGGGAGACCGACCCCGACACGGATGACGAGGACTCCGAGCCTGACGAACCGACCGATTGGCTCGCGATGGACTCGATCCCGATCCGCAACGAGGAGGACTGGCACGAACAGTTCCGCTGGTTCCGAACCTCCGACGACTTCCTCGTCATCGGCGGGCGCAACGCCGCAGACAACGAGGCGATCGTCAAGAAGTATCTCGGGCCCGGCGATCGATTCTTCCACACCCAGGCCGAGGGCGGCCCCGCGACGGTGCTCAAGGCGACGGGGCCCAGCGAGTCCGTTCCAGACGATCTAACCGTTCCCGATCGCTCCCGCGAGGAAGCCGCCCAGTTCGCGGTGTCGTACTCGTCGGTCTGGAAAGACGGGCGGTACGCCGCCGACGTGTACGAGGTCGGCCCCGATCAGGTCTCGAAGACGCCCGAAAGCGGCGAGTATCTCTCGACCGGGGGGTTCGCGATCCGCGGCGATCGCACCTACCATCGCGACACGCCCGTGGGCGTCGCGGTGGGCATCGCCTGCGAACCAGAAACACGGGTCATCGGCGGGCCACCCGCAGCCATCGCCGATCGGGCGGCGACGGCGATCGAACTCGAACCCGGTCGGTACGCCCAGAACGACATCGCGAAACGGCTGTATCGGGAGTTCAAGGAGCGGTTTGCAGACGAAACCTTCGTGCGCAAGATCGCCAGTCCCGACCTGATTCAGGAGTTCTGTCCGCCCGGCGGGAGTCGAATGGTCGAGGACTGAACCGCCTCGGGGAGAGAGACGTTCGGCACGGACCGACAGACACGTGGCTCCGCCCACCGATCGGCGAGTATGCGCGTCGATTCGCGCCAGCCAGTCGAGGGCGGTCGGGAGCGATGGACGCTCGTCCCCGAAAGCCTCGACGACCTCTGGCACCTCTCTTTCGTCCTCGAACCCGACGACCTCGTTGCTGGCGACACCACCCGACGCATCCAGCGCAACGAGGAGAACCTCCGGGACACTGGCGGTGAACGCGAACACCTCTGGCTCGAACTGTCGGTCGAATCGGTCGAGTTCGCGAAGTTCGCCGACCGGTTGCGGGTCGGCGGCGAGATCTGTGATTGCTCCCGGGAGGACCAACTTGGCATGCACCATACGATCAACGTCGAGGTCCACGACGAGCTCGAGATCGAGAAGACGTGGAAACCCGATCAGCGCGAGCGGATCGAGGACGCGGTGGCGGCCACGGACGCACCGAGCGTCGCGATCGCGACCGTCGAGGAGGGCCAGGCGTACGTCCACTCGGTCGCCCAGTACGGGACCGACGAGCGCGCCTCGATCAGTGGCCCGACGGGCAAAGGCGAGTACGCCCGCGATCGCGACGAGTTGTTCGAGGACCTGTATGGGGTCCTCCAGCGCACCGATGCCGACGCGATCGTGCTCGCCGGACCGGGCTTTACCAAACAGGACGCTCTCGATTACATCGCGGATCGCGACGCCGACCTGGCGGCGAGTCTCCGCACCGTCGACACGAGCGCGGTCGGCGACCGGGGCGTCCACGAGGTGCTCAAACGCGGCGTCGTCGACGAGATCCAAGACGAGACCCGCATCGCCGCCGAGGCCGATCTGATCGACGAGGTCACCGAGCGCATCGGCGCAGACGGCGCGGTCGCCTATGGCCCCGAGTCGGTCGCGACCGCCGCCGAGTACGGCGCGATCGAGGAGTTGCTCGTGCTCGATCGGCGCCTCCAGCGCGCGCGGCGCGGCGAGGCCTGGGCAGCGATCGACGTGGAAGCGATCATCGAGCGCACCGAACAGCAGGGCGGCGAGGTCACGGTCTTCTCGGCGGAGTTCGATCCCGGCCAGCAACTCGCGAATCTCGGCGGGATCGCCGCGCTCTTGCGCTATCGGATCGACGAGACGTAGCTACTGCCTCGCGGCGACGTACGCATCGAGGCGCTCGATGGCCGTGGGGATCCGCTCGGACAGCATCGAGAAGCGCAGCCACTCCGATCGTGCGTCGCCGAAGGCCGCGCCGGGCATCGCCGCGACGCCGGCCGATTCGATCATCGCGACGACCGACTCGAAGCGCCCCTCGATGCCGGGCAGGCACGCGAAGACGT
>JBDGTN010000147.1:0-3996 GCA_042216835.1 Halococcoides sp. | reverse complement strand
CAATTTCTTGTGTCCGACAGTATCAAATCCCCTCGCGCCCGATCACCTTTCTCTGTCGTTCGAGAGAGCGTCGATCTCTCGTGATGACGAACGAGCAGTTGCGCTCTTTCGAACCACTCGGGTCGCCGTCGGCGACCGCGTGGCGGCAAAGCCGCCAGGTCATTCGGTTGCGGGGCGTATGGCCCACGACCCACTCCTCGAACAACGTGGGCGAGAATGATCCGGGGGCGTTCGCTTCTCTCACCGGTAGACAGTGTCTACCCCCATCGAGGCCCGTGTGAACGGCCCTCACTGCCGCCCCGAAGCGGGTGCTTTTTAGGTGTCGGCGGGAGAGAAGCGGCACAGTCTAGTGTCGCGGCGGGGAAGCGCCCCGGCATGACGCTCAGCGTGCTCGTGCCGTCGTCGCTCACGCGGGAAGCCCCGGACAAGCGGTCTGCGACCCGGAAGATCGGCACCGTCGCTCGCGCGGCGGTGGTCTTCGGGGTCGACCGGATCACGGTCTATCCGGATCCGGACGGGGAGTCCGCACGCGGCGGCGGGTTCGTCGCCACCGTACTGGCCTACGCCGCCACGCCCCCCGACCTCCGAAAGGAGGTCTGGGACAGGCGGGACGAACTGGAGTACGCGGGGGTCTTGCCGCCGCTCCGCGTCGGGACACGGACCGGCTCCGGATCGGACGATTCGGGGTCGTTGAGACAGGGACTCGTGACCGAGGTCGGATCTGATGGGCGCGTCCGGGTCAATTGCGGACTGCAACACCCGATCTCCCTGCCCGTTCCGGGCGACCGGAGCGTTCGCGAGGGGGAGCGTGTCACCGTCAGGATCTCTTCGAGACGACCGGTCCGCGCGAAGATCGTCGACCACGCCCCACCGGGCTACAGCGTCGACCGTGCGGATCTGGACACTGCGCTCGATCGGCCCGATGCCGGACTCCGGGTGGCCACTTCCCGACACGGCGTGGCGACCACGACCGGCCGGCTCGATCGACTCGTCGGAGCGATCGCCGAACGCGACGGAATGACCGTCGCCTTTGGCGCACCCGAACGCGGTCTCCCGGCTATACTCGACCGGGACCCGCCGGCAGCCACGGAGTTGCCGGCGAACTTGGAGTCCGGATCGGACGGCGACCGATTCGACCTCTGGCTCGACACGATCCCGGATCAGGGCAGCGAGGTCGTCCGCACCGAAGAGGCTGCGATCGCGACGCTCGCCTGCCTGACGCTGACGGAGTGAGAACGCGATGCCACAACCAAACCGACCACGGAAAGGCTCGATGGGCTATAGCCCGCGCTCGCGAGCGGCCAGCGAGACGCCACGGTTCGAGAGCTGGCCAGACGACGACGGCCAGCCGTCGATCCAGGGCTTTGCCGGCTACAAGGCCGGCATGACCCACGTGGTGATGATCGAAGACCGGCCGGACGCCCCCCGCGAGGGGATGGAGACGACGGTGCCGGTGACGGTCGTCGAGACGCCGCCGATGCGCGCGGTGGCCCTGCGAGCCTACGAGTCGACGCCGTACGGCCTGCGCCCGCTGACGGAGGTCTGGACCGACGAGTTCCACCCGGATCTCGATCGCGTCCTCGACCTGCCCGAGGGAGCGGCCGGCGGCACGGACGCACAGATCCGGGACGCCCTCGATGCGGGCGATCTGGGCGACCTACGGGTCATCACCCACACGGTCCCTGAATCGCTCGACGGCGTCCCGAAGAACCGACCGGACGTGATGGAGACCCGCCTCGGCGGCGGCACGCTCGAGGATCGGCTGGAGCACGGGCTCGAACTGATCGATTCGGGCGGGGAACACGGCGTCAACGACGTGTTCCGCGCCGGCGAGTATGCCGACGTTGCGGGCGTCACCAAGGGCAAGGGCACCCAGGGCCCCGTCAAGCGCTGGGGCGTCCAGAAGCGCAAGGGCAAGCACGCCCGCCAGGGCTGGCGCCGACGCATCGGCAACCTCGGCCCGTGGAACCCCTCCCGGGTGCGCTCGACGGTGCCCCAGCAGGGCCAGATGGGCTATCACCAGCGCACGGAGCTGAACAAGCGCCTCATCGACATCGATTCCGAGGGCGTCACCCCCGACGGTGGCTTCGTCAACTACGGCGAGGTCGACGGGGCGTATACGCTCATCAAGGGCTCGGTGCCCGGCCCCGAATCCCGGCTGGTGCGCTTGCGCCCGGCCGTCCGGCCGACCGACCAGCCGCGTCTCGACCCCGAGGTGCGGTACGTCTCCACGGAGTCTAACCAGGGATAATCATGCAGGTATCAGTACGCGACCTGGACGGCGAGGCCGGCGGCGAGCGCGAACTCCCCGCAGCCTTCGAGACGCCCGTTCGACCGGAGCTCATCCGGCGGGCCGTCCACGCTGCCCAGGCCAACCGCACGCAGGATTACGGAACAGACGAGTACGCGGGCCTCCGCACGCCCGCGGAATCGTTCGGCAGCGGCCGCGGTCAGGCCCACGTGCCCCGGCAGGACGGCGTCGCGAAGCGCGTCCCCCACACCACGGGCGGACGGGCCGCACACGCCCCCTCGGCCGAGGCCGACCGGACGAAATCGATCAACGACAAGGAACGCAAACTGGCGATCCGATCGGCGGTGGCCGCGACGGCCGACGACGATCTGGTCGCCGAGCGCGGTCACGAATTCGACGACGGTGTCGAACTGCCGATCGTCCTCGCGGACGAGTTCGAGGAGCTGGACAAGACCCGGGACGCCCTTGCAGCCTTCGAGGCGCTGGGCATCGCGAGCGATGTCGACCGCGCCGACGAGACGACCGTCCGGGCCGGCCGCGGGACGACCCGTGGCCGCCGGCGCCGACGGCCGACCTCGGTGCTCGTCGTGACGAGCGAGGAGCCCTCGCGGGCCGCTCGCAATCTCGCAGGCGTGGACGTGACGACCGGCCGCGAGGTCGACGCCGAGGATCTCGCGCCGGGTGGTCAGCCCGGTCGACTGACCGTCTGGACCCAGTCTGCGCTGGAGGAGGTGGCCGACCGATGACCGATCCGATCGACGTGATCGAACATCCGACCGTCACGGAGAAGGCGATGGACAAGATGGACTTCGAGAACAAGCTCCAGTTCATCGTCGACATCGACGCCGCCAAACCCGAGATTCGGGATGCGATCGAAGCACAGTTCGACGTCTCGGTCACCTCGGTGAATACCCAGGTGACCATGGACGGCACGAAAAAGGCCGAGGTCACGCTCTCGGCGAGCGATGATGCCGAGGAAGTGGCCTCTCGAATCGGGGTGTTCTGACCATGGGACGACCCACTCAGGGCCAGCGACGCGGACGCGGCAGTTCGACGTTCCGAGCGCCGTCCCACCGCTACAAGGCGAATCTGGAGCACCACGAGACGACCGACGAGGAGACGATCAGCGGCGAGGTCGTCGACATCGAACACGACCCCGCTCGCAGCGCGCCGATCGCGGTCGTCGCGTTCGACGATGGCGGCGACGAGCCAGACCAGCGGATGGTCCTCGTCCCCGAGGGCGTCGGCGTCGGTGACGAACTGCAGATCGGTATCTCTGCCTCGGTCGAACCCGGGAATACGATGCCGCTCTCGGAGATCCCCGAGGGCGTTCCGATCTGTAACGTCGAGTCCAACCCGGGCGACGGCGGTGTCTTCGCGCGCGCATCTGGCGTGAGCGCCCGCCTGATGGCCCACGACAGGAATGTGGCCGTCGTGCAACTGCCCAGCGACGAGGTCAAACGCCTCGATCCGGACTGCCGGGCGACGATCGGCGTCGTCGCGGGCGGTGGCCGGACGGACAAGCCGATGGTCAAAGCCGGGAACAAGTACCACAAGATGGCCGCACGCGGGACGAAATGGCCCAAGGTGCGCGGCGTCGCGATGAACGCCATCGACCACCCCTTCGGTGGGGGCGGGCGCCAGCACCCCGGTCGACCCAAATCGGTCTCGCGGGACGCCCCGCCGGGCCAGAAGGTCGGGGACATTGCCTCGCGGCGGACCGGACGAGGTGGTGACGAATGAGT
>JBDGTN010000049.1:1781-4025 GCA_042216835.1 Halococcoides sp. | reverse complement strand
TGCGAGTGGTCGGCGACCCGCTCCTCGATCGCTCGCGCGAGGTCGTCGATACCCTCGCCGTCCTCGGCATTCGTCCGGATCGCATCCATCCCTGGCGCTATCTCGGCGAGGTCCCGTTCCATCCGGTCGAGGTCGGCGTTGACGGCGTCAGCCACGTCGCACTTGTTGATCACCGCGAGATCGCCCGCCTGAAAGAGTAGCGGGTGTTTGCGAATCACGTCGTCGCCCTCGGTCGCGGAGACGACGACCACGCGGGCCTGCGCACCCAGCGGGAAATCCGCCGGACAGACCATGTTCCCGACGTTCTCGACGTAGAGCCGGTCGATCGCGTCGAGGTCGATCTCCGCGAGGGCGTCTTCGACCAGGCCCGGATCGAGGTGACACTCCTTGCCGGTCGCGACGCTCGCGACCTCGGCCCCGAGCGCCCGGAACCGCTCGGCGTCGTCCTCGCCGGCCACGTCCCCGACGATCACGCCGACGCTGTCGTCCGTGCGCTCGATCAACCGCTCGATCAGGCGGGTCTTGCCTGCGCCCGTCGCGCCGACGAATCCGACGACGCGCAGGCCCCGATCGTGGACCAGTTCCTCGTGCAACGCCTCGGCCTGCCGGGCGAACCGTTCGAGCACGTCGCTGGTCCCCTCGCCGTGGCCCTCGTCGTCGTGCTCGTGTTCGATGCCGATACGGTGGGCCCGCCGTGGGCCCACGAGACGATTCAGCCAGGCGTCGAGTCGGGCAATCGGTGGCGTGACGTGATTCATGAGTCGGCCTCCTCGCTCTCGGCCACAGTGCTCTCGTCGGGGACTGTCAACTCCATCACCCGACAGCCGTCACCGCGCTCCAGATCGATCCGCGCCTCACACTCGGGACACCGCAGGTCCGGCGCGTACGCCAGCGCGCGATCGCTCGCGTCGGGGTGGCCCGCCCAGCCACACGAACAACTGCCGTAGGGCTCGACCGATTCGATGTCGACGGTCGCGTCGGCCGCGATGGTGTCCTCGCGGGCCACCTCCAGACAGGTTTCGAGTTGTTCGCGATTGACGTGACTGGCCTCGCCGACCGCGACGGTGATCGATTCGACGCGATCCGCGCCGTGGTCGGTTGCCTCCTCGCGGACGACCTCGACGATCGAACTGGCGATCGAGAACTCGTGCATCAGCAGATCCGCGGGAGTTGCTCCCCGGTCGGTTCGGCGAGATAGCGTCGCCCGAGACCGGTATCGAGGACGACCCGGCCCGTATGCTCGTCGACGACCTCGCCGACCACGGCCGCGTCGGTCGCTCCCGCATCGTGGAGCGCCTCGACGACCGCGTCGCCGTCCCCGGCGGCGACGCCGAACACCGCGACGCCCTCGTTGGCGACGTCGAGCGGTTCGATCCCGAGCACCTCGCCAGCCGCCGAGGCGGCCTCCGAAACGGGGATCGCACTCTCCTCGACCGAAATTCCCACGTCGGCAGCCATCGCGAACTCGTTGAGTGCCATCGAGAGGCCGCCACGCGTCGGGTCGGTCGCAGCGTGGACCGTCCCCGCGTCGAGCGCGGCCGCGACGAGGTCGTTGACGGGCGCGACGTCACTCGACAGATCGCCACCGAACTCGAAACCCTCGCGGGCCGAGAGAACCGCGAGGCCGTGCTCGCCGATCGGCCCGGAGACGACGATCCGATCGCCCACTTCGAGTCGAGCGGCCTGGAGTGGCTCGCCCGTGACGCGACCGATTCCCGTCGTGTTGATCGCGATCCGATCGATCTCGCCCGCGCCCATCACCTTGGTGTCGCCGGTCGTAATCTCGACGCCGACGCGGTCGGACGCGGCCGCCATCGAGTCGAGGACGTCGGTCACCAGCGACTCGGGCGTGCCCGCCTCGACGATCAGCCCGCAGGTCAGCGCCGTCGGATCGGTCGCCCCCATCACCGCGAGATCGTTGACCGTCCCCGAGACCGCGAGTTCGCCGATGTCGCCGCCGGGAAACTCCGGCGGATCGACGACGTGCGTGTCCGTCGTGAGAACGATATCGCCGTCGAGGGCATGGACCGCGCCGTCTTCCAGCGCGTCGAGGCCGACCGTCGCCGATCCGCCACCGAAGCGGTCGAGAATCTCCGACTCGACGAACTCGCGCATTCGCCCGCCGCCCGCGCCGACGCCGGCGTCGATGACCGCCCCGGAAGCGTCGCCGGTCGCGTCCTCGCTCGTCCCGTCGCCGGTCGCGTCCTCGCTCGTCCCGTCGCCGGTCGCGTCCTCGCTCGTCCC
>JBDGTN010000049.1:0-1681 GCA_042216835.1 Halococcoides sp. | reverse complement strand
CGTCGCCGGTCGCGTCCTCGCTCGTCCCGTCGCCGGTCGCGTCCTCGCTCGTCCCGTCGCCGGTCGCGTCCTCGCCATCAGGATCAGCATCCTCGCTCATAGGTCGGGTTGGCCGCCGTATTCCAGCCAGATCTTGCAGGTCCCCTCGCTGGAAACCATGCTCGCCCCGACGGGATTCTCGGGGGTGCACTCCTCGCCGTACAGTTCGCACTCGTCGGGATCGGCCTTGCCCGCCATGATCTCGCCGGAGATGCATTTGGCGGTCAGAGGGTCCTGTTCGTCCTCGTAGGCCGCGTCGATCTCGAAGCGCTCGCGGGCGTCGTACTCGGCATACTCCTCGCGGAGGACGAGATCGGCGTCGGGAATCTCGGCGATCCCGCGCCACTCGCCCCGGGTGGTCTCGAAGACCTCCCACATCGCCTCCTTGGCGGGACCGTTCCCGTCTTCGGTGACACACCGGGGGTAGGCGTTTGCCAGCCCGGCCTCGTCGTCGCGGACGAATTCGAGGATCTGGACCAGGCCCACGAGAATGTCCAGCGGCTCGAACCCACCGACGACGGTCGGGATCTCGTACTCCTCGACGAATTCCTCGAAGAGGCCGTAGCCGGTGATCGTCGCGGCGTGACCCGCCGCGAGGAAGGCGTCGACGTTCGTGTCGGGCATCTCCGCGACGACCTCCATCGCGGGCGGGACGTACTTGTGCGCCGAGAGGACCGAGAAGTTCTCCGGCGGGTCCGAGGTGAGCACCGCGGCGGTCGGCGCGGCGGTCGTCTCGAAGCCCGTCGCGAAGAAGACAACCTCCGCGTCCGTTTCCGCGGCGATCTCGGCGGCCTCGCTCGCGCTGTAGACCACGCGCACGTCCGCGCCCTCGTCGCGGGCGTCGGCGAGGCTCTTTGCGGTGCCGGGCACCTTGAGCATGTCGCCGTAGGTCGTCACGATCTTGCCGTCCTCGGCGAGCGCGACCGCCTCGTCGACCTCGGGCAAATCCGTCACGCAGACCGGACAGCCCGGTCCCATCCGGACCGACAGGCCGTCGGGGAGGACGCTCCGCAGGCCGAACTTCGCGATCGCCTGCTCGTGAGAGCCACAGACGTGCATCACGTCCACCCGCCCGTCGATCTCGGCCATCAACGCCTCCAGGCGGTCGGTCAGTTGCTCGGCCTTCTCGGGGTCCCGGAACTGCAGGTCGCGATCGGCGCTTTCGGCCGCCATGCTACCCCTCCAGTCCGAGTTCGGTCTCGCGGGCCCCGATCTCGTCGAGGGCCTCGTCCTCGTCGCCCTCGAGGAACGACTCGTAGATTGCGAGGGTCTCCTCGACTTCCTCGTCGGGGATCTTGCGGATCGCGAAGCCCGCGTGGTTGAGGATGTGATCGCCGACCTCGACCTCTTCGTCGACCACGTCGATCCGGACCGTCTTCGTGACGTCCCAGAACTCCGCGGTCGCCTCGTTACCGTCGATGGCGATGACTTCGCCGGGGATTCCTAAGCACATGGGTGTTCTGCCGGGCAGTCGCGGGTCCCGGCGGTCGTATCCGGAGTTAGGCAAGCCCAACCCCTTGACCTTTCGGTCGAACCCGTGCGGCGGGAATCCTCACGGTCGATGGTTAGGTCGGGACTGGTCGGCCGAGACCGCGGGCGACCGCCGTCCGGGAAGCCCGACGACTCGTCGAGCGCGTCGAAG
>JBDGTN010000162.1:0-4025 GCA_042216835.1 Halococcoides sp. | reverse complement strand
TCGGTCCCGTCCCTGAGGTCGATCGGTCCCGTCCCTGAGGTCGATCGCTCATCTCTCGACCGTGCATCTCTCGATCGCTCGAACGGGGTTCCGATGACATCGATCGGCCGGGCGCAGTCCGTTCGATGGAACCGGGCGGTTCGATCGCCTCAGTCGAGCAGGTCGTTAAACCGTTCTGTTAGCCGATCGCCAACCCGGTCCAGGCTATGCTCGGCGGCCGTTTCTCGACCGTTGGCCGCGAGTCGCTCTCTGAGGTCCTCGTCGCTGGCGAGGCGGTCGATCGCGGCCCGGAATTCCTCGCGATCATCACACAACAGAATATCCTCGCCGTCCTCGAAGTACTCCCGATAGACCGGCATGTCGCGGGCGACGACGGGATTTCCCGTGGCCATGGCTTCGAGCACGGCGATGCCCTGGTTTTCGGCCTTCGAGGGGAAGAAATAGATATCACCAGCCGCGAACGCGCCGCGGCGGTCCTCGATCCACCCGGTGAAGGTGACGTTCTCGGGTGGCGAGCGGGTTCGTCGTTTGACCGACCGCGAGGCCAGCGGGTCGGTGCGGTAGGGTCCGAACCAGGCGAAGGTGTAGTCGGTCTGTTCGGCAATCTCACAGAAGTCCGTGAGACCCTTGCGCTCGTAGACGTGGCCGACGGTGAAGACCACGGTCCCGTCGAGGTCGTACTTCCCGCGCGTGGGCTCTCGGAGCGCCTCGTAGCCCGACAGGTCGTCGCGGTCGACGCCGTTGGACATCGGAACGATGTCGGTGGTGACCGGATAGGACTCCAGAATCGATTTGGTGTACTCGCTGGGACAGAGCACCAGATCGGCCCGCGAGTAAAACCACCGCAGGTATCGACCGAGCGCCCCCGAGAGCGCCGTCGACCCCCGGACGCTCTCCCGGAAGTCCTCGCGGGTGACGTGTGCGTGGACGACCAGCGGTCGGCCGGTGCGGAGCGCGTGGGTGGCGACGGCCACGGACCCAGGCCCTACGGTGTTCACGTGGGCAATGTCGTAGTCGGTGGTCGGCGAGTGCCCGGACAGGAGGGTCCTGGCCGACCGCGAGACCGATCCGCCGCGGGCGAGTGAGGTCAGGACGGTCGCTCCTGCGTCCTGGAGGGCTTTCCGTTGTTGGTGGGCCGCCGTCCGAATCCCACTGGGACCGAGGTGGTCCTCGAGCTCCAGATAGTTCAGGACGCGCATATCCGTAGATCGGTCGATCCCGGGAAAACGTTGCCGATCAGTGCCTTAGAACTCCGTCACACCGATCCAGTTGTCGTACCCGTTGGACGGACACACGTCCGTGTGATCGTCGGCACAGGGTTCGTCCATTCGCCACCCACACGTACAGACCATCCCTCCGCCATTGCGGGTCAGTCGGTCCCGACAGAGTTTACACATCCGTGCCATGTGGCCGACAGTACAGAGCACGACAACATAAACTGTATGTATGACTATCCGACAGGTCTGTCGCGGCGATCACGGGGTCAGGAGTCGACCGGGCTGTATGCGCCATTGATGTCCCACTCGTGGAGGCAGTGGGGGTTGCCGACTCGTTTGTCGCCGTCCTCGGTACGGATCGCCCAGGTGTCGCGTTCGTCGTCCCAGACATCTTCACGGCCACATCGCTCGCAGGTGCGTTCGTCCGGTGGATCGATTTCGACCATGGCTGACGTAGGCGACGGGTCTTCAAAAGAATCGCGTCAGAGGCGACCGACCTGTTCGACCGAGACGCTCTCGACGCTGTCGATCGAACCGAAGGCCTCCTCGACGGCTTCGGTGCCGCCCTCGCCGTCGGGAACGACGACCGTCGGGAGCAGTGCGGTCAGCCCGAAGGCCACCTCGTCGCGCTCGAAGCCCCGGATCTTCGCGCCTTCGGGGACGGTGGCTTCGAGTTCTTCCTGCAGGGCGTCCAGATCCTGTTCGGGACTGTCCGGCATGACCTTGATCACAGCGGCGACGTCACCCATGGTCAGGGCCCCCTGAACGAACAGTCCGGACACTCATAGAGGGTGCTTTGCTTCCGGCAGGTCGAACAGCGATGGATGCGCGTCCCGCACTCGGGGCAGTCGAACGCCGCGGCGTTCGTGCCCGCGACGTTGACGCCACAGGAGACGCACTTCTGGGTGCGCTTTTGCTGGCGTTCACTCATGCCCCGGCGTATCCGGCCGGCGGGTTTAACGGTTGCCTTCCGCCGTGGACCGTGCCCGTTGGGCGAGTGCTTCCGGTCGGTCGCGGACCCAGTGGCTCCGGTCGATCGTCGGGCCCGACAGGTTGAGGGGCCGGGCGGCCCAGCACTCGCCTGATGACGCTCACACTGACGCGGGGGTGGTCGGCGTGAACACCCGGTCGCCGGCCGTCGCCGGTCGATTCTATCCCGCCGATCCGGACGCGCTTCGAGAGCGGATCGAGTGGGCCTACACGCACGAGGTGGGTCCCGGGGCAGTCCCGGAGCCGAGCGATGGTTCGGCCGACGTGAGCGGCCTCGTCGTTCCACACGCCGGGTATCCGTACTCCGGGCCGGTGGCCGCTCACTCCGTTGGGGCGCTCGCACGCGACGGTCGGCCCTCGACGGTCGTGATTCCGTGCCCGAACCACACCGGACTGGGCGATCCCGTCGCGATCGCTGGCGCAGACACCTGGGAGACGCCACTCGGGACGGTCGCGATCGACGACGCCCTGCGCGAGCGACTGGCCGACCTCGCGGGCGTCACCGTCGACCCGACCGCGCATCGCCGCGAACACGCCGCAGAGGTGCAGGTCCCCTTCCTGCAGGCGCTGTACGACGATCCGCCCGCGATCGTTCCAGTAGCGATGGGCGATCAATCACCCGGGGTCTGTCGCCGCCTCGGCGAGGCGATCGGCGACGCCGCCCAGGATGGGTCGATCGTCGTCGCAGCCTCGACGGATTTCACCCACTACGAGCCCCACGACGCCGCGATGGCCGCCGATCGACAGGCGATCGAGCGCATCGAGGCGGGCGATCCCGGGGGGTTGCTGGCGACCGTCGAGCGCGAGGACATCTCGATGTGTGGCCCGGGACCGGTCGCGATCGCCCTCCACGCGGCCGGAGCGCCCGACCGCGAGGTGGCCGCCGAGACGCTGGCCCACGCCACGTCGGGTGATACGACGGGCGATCGATCAGAGGTCGTCGGGTACGCCGCAATGACTATCGAGTGACACGCGTCGCCGAGCCGGCTCGTCGGCGCCACGGCACAACGCACATGGCGGTGGGCCCGGTAGAGCGACCAATGATCCATCGCTCCGATCACGAGATTAGCGAGTCCGTCCAGATGTACCTCAAGGAGATCTATCTACTCAGCCGTAACGGCGAGGCCGCCCGGACGGGTGATCTCGCCGACCGACTCGACGTCTCGCCGCCGAGTGTCACCGAGATGTTCGGCCGACTCGAAGACGAGGGCCTCCTGGAGTACGAAAAGCGCCGCGGAGCGCACCTCACCGACGAAGGTACCGATCGCGCTCGTCGCCTGCTCCGCAAGCACTGCCTGATCGAGCGGTTTCTGGTGGATGCGCTCGATGTCGAGACGGGCTTTCACGACGAGGCCTGTGAACTCGAACACGTCTTGAGCGACGACACTGCCGAACGCCTCGAACGCTTCGTCGACATGCCTGCGGAATGTCCCGACTGCTACGATCCCGACCGCCAGCACTGTTCTCGCCTCGCGGTCGGCGACTGACGAGGGCGACCAACGACGGTTGGCTGGGATCGGTGACTGACGAGCGGGGTCGGCGACTGATCGGTGGGATCGGTGACTGACTCGCACGATCGGGTGACTGATCCTTGCGATCGAAATCCTTAACGGGCGGTTCGCGTTAGAAACCACTCGCGGGGTCGTGGCCAAGTCCGGGATGGCGACTGACTCCAGAGGCACCGCGCCCGGGACGACACTCCAGCTGATATACCGAGCGGGACGGCTGATCACCGGCCTGCGACGACGACCCTCTGGAGGACCGAGGCGCGCACCGGAGATATCAGTCGATCGGGGGTTCAAATCCCTCCGACCCCAT
>JBDGTN010000098.1:0-4114 GCA_042216835.1 Halococcoides sp. | reverse complement strand
TGGCGTTCGGGGGTGGTCGGCCCGCGTGGTGGCGTTCGGGGGTGGTCGGCCCGCGCGGCGGCCCCGACCGCTCCCGTCTGATCGGCCCTTTCGATCGAGTCTGATCCTGGCTCCCTCGATCGAGTCTCGCCGGCCCGATCTCCCTCATTCAGACGATCACGACCCCAACGCCCGATCGATGACGACAGACGTTAGGCCCCGGCGAGCCAGCGATCCGACGTGCCAACCGCAGCCCACCTCCGGGTCGATCCCGGCGACTGTGCCGACATCGCACTCTTGCCGGGCGATCCCGGTCGCGTCGACCGCATCGCCAGCCATCTCGACGAGTCGACTCACATGGCCGACAATCGCGAGTATCGCCTCGTCAACGGCAGCTACGAGGGCCGGTCCGTGACGATCTGTTCGACCGGCGTTGGATCGCCATCGGCGGCGATCGCCGTCGAGGAACTGAGCCAGGTCGGCGTCGAAACCGTCGTTCGCGTCGGCACGATCGGCGCGCTCCAGCCCGACATCGCGACCGGCGAGTTGATCGTGCCGACCGCCGCCGCGAAAGACGAGGGCACCACGAAGCGCTACGAGTCGCCGTCGATCCCGGCGGTCGCCACGCCATCGGTTGCCACCGCGATCGCCGAGTCGGCGCGGGCGACCGAGGTCACTGCCCACGTCGGCCCGATCGTGACCGACGACGCATTCTACGCCGAAACCGATGCGTACGTCGCCGACTGGGAGGCAGCGAATCTCCTGGGCGTCGAGATGGAGGCCGCCGCGATACTGTCGCTTGCTCGCCGCCGCGGGATGGATGCTGGCGCGATCTGTGCCGTCGACGGTAATCTCGTCGCCGGCACACAGAAAGGCACCGAGGAGGTGCCAGACGACGAGGAACTGCCCGATGCCGCTCGCGAGGGCGTCGACCGTGAGATCCAGGTCGCACTCGAGGCCCTCACCGATCTCTGACCCAGTGCAGTTGCTCGATGACCGACTCGCCGTTGCTTCGTGACCCTCTCGCAGTCCTCCGCGTTGCCTCGTTGGTCGCCAGCGACGCCCCCTCCCCCCGGCGCAACACGGTGGGAGACATGGCGGCGGCCATCTCGGCGAGTCCGGAGGATATTTTCAGAACAATTCCAATATATTTAAACCGCTGAGAGGCCCTATTCTGTGGCATCGCTCGGGGGGAGTCTGACGTGACACGACACACCACACACGCCAAGACCACAGGCATCGATGCGGAGGAATCGAGAGGGTCACGCGCCGGGAACCGGTCGCGACGCCAGTTCCTCCGGACGATCAGCGCTGGGGCAAGCGTCGCGGTGCTCGGGGGGATCGGGACCGCCGCGGCACGAGAGGTGAACGGGGACTCCTGTCTTTCCAACGGTGGTGGGAGCCTTCGGACGGGTGACGTACGACTGTTCAAAAACAACTGGTCGACCGCGGAGTGTGGCGACGCCCCAGTCGAAATCTGCATCTCGACGTACAGTGACGGATCCTTCGGCTGGGAGTGGGAACGCGGGTACACCTGCGTTCACGGCGAGGATCTCCCGAACTACCCCGAGGCGCTGATGGGCACGAAGATCGGGGGGACCTCCAGTGGCTGGGGGGGCCTCCCGAAGCGGATGGACGATATCGACCGTCTCGACGTGGAACTCGACGTGGAGATGGACCTCTCGGACGGCGAGTGGAACTTCGCACTGGAGTGGTGGATGTCACCGAATCGGAGTATCGGTAACGCCACCGACGAGATCATGGTCGTCCTCGACGACAGTCCCGCCCACGACAAAGGCAAAAACGAGGTCACAGCCGCGTTCGAGGACAAGTACGGCAACGTCTATGATTACTGGGAAAACGACATCCAGGGCGGCGACGGTGCCGGCTGGAACTTCCACATTTTCCACATCCCGGAAGAAGGCGTGCCGTACAATCTCGATTTGCGTTCGCTCATCGATTATATCATCGAGGATCCGGACGGCATGGTCGCAGAGGGTGGCGGGAACTACGACGGTTCGAAGTACATCGGCGGTATCGAGATTGGCAACGAGAACTGGGACAACACCAACGGCGAGACCATCCTCAACCAGTTCAGCGTCCGGGTGAACGATACCGTCGGCGCAGCGGGCCTCGACGATGACTTCACCGTCCACGAGACCGACGACACGCCGCCGTCGATGCCCGCGAATCTCGCGGTCGCAGATCGCACCGAGACGACGGCGACGATCACCTGGAGTGCGTCCAGCGACGACGGGAGCGGCGTCGCGGAGTACGTCGTTTCCGTCGACGGCAGTGAACGATCCCGTGTCGCCGCGGGACGGACCCGGGCCACGATTTCGGGCCTCTCGGCCGATCAGAGCTACGCCGTCGAGGTGATCGCCGTCGACGGTGCGGGCAATCGCTCCGATCCCGCGACGGTGACGGTCCCGTCCGCCGGCCCGAATCTCGACCCGATCGAGGGGACGGTCCCGAAGGACCTCGATGGCGACGGCCGCTACGAGGACGTGAGCGCGAACGGTCTCCTGGACTTCCCCGACGTGAATCAGTTCTTCCGGAACTCCGACCGGGCCGTCGTGACCGACCACGTCGAGGCCTACGACTTCAAAGACGACGGGACGATCAACCTGCAGGACGTGATGGCGCTGTTCAGGCAGATCTGATCGGCAACTCGGCCAGTTCAACACCGTTTTCACCGCTCCTGCCGGAGCGAGGCGCATGGTCGAATCCATTACAGGACGGCTCGACGATCCGGGTCAGGCGATCGAAGACGGGACCCGCAAGATTCGGTGGGCGCGCGAGCAGATGCCGATACTGGACGCGCTTCGGGATCAACTCGCCGACGATCGGCCGTTCGAGGGCGAAGTCATCGGCATGGCGATGCACGTCGAGGCGACGACGGCAGTGCTGGTCGAGACCCTCGTCGCGGGCGGCGCCGAAGTCGCGATCACTGGCTGTAATCCGCTCTCGACACAGGACGATGTGAGTGCGGCGCTCGACGACACCGACGGGGTGCAGTCCTACGCCGAGCGCGGTCTCGAAGACGACGCGTACTACGCGGCGATCGACGCCGTCCTCGATCACGACCCGACGATCACGATCGACGACGGCGCGGACCTCGTCTTCCGGATTCACGAACACCGGCCCGAATCGATCGAGCGGATCAAAGGCGGGTGCGAGGAGACCACGACCGGCGTCCATCGCCTGCGCGCGATGGCCGACGACGACGCACTCGATTATCCGATGTTCGCCGTGAACGACACGCCGATGAAACGGCTGTTCGACAACGTCCACGGGACCGGCGAGGCGTCACTGGTCTCGATCGCGCTGACGACGAACTGCTCGATCGCGGGCAAGACCGTCGTCGTCGCTGGCTTCGGCCAGTGTGGCCGCGGGGTCGCCCGCAAGGCCGCCGGCATGGACGCCGACGTGATCGTCACCGAGGTCGATCCCAGGCGCGCGCTCGAAGCGCACATGGAGGGATTCCGGGTCATGCCGATGGTCGAGGCCGCCGAGGCTGGCGATCTGTTCGTCACGACGACCGGGAATCGCGACGTGATCACGCGCGAGGCGTTCGACCGGATGGCCGACGGCACGATCCTCGCGAACGCCGGGCACTTCGATGTCGAGATCGATCTGGACGGCCTCGAAACGATGGCGACGGAGACGATCGACGCCCGCGACGGCGTGACGGGCTACGTCCTGCCAGACGGTCGTCAGCTGAACGTTCTCGCGGACGGCCGCCTGGTCAACCTCGCGACGCCGGTCGCAGAGGGCCACCCCGTCGAGGTGATGGATCAGAGCTTCGCGATCCAGGCCGTCGGCGCTCGCGAGATCGCGACCGACGCGGGGAGCTACGACCCCGGCGTGCACGCGATTCCCGACGCGCTCGATCGCGAAGTGGCCGAGATCAAACTCGACGCCGAGGGCGTCGCGATCGACACACTCAGCGACGACCAGCGCGAGTACATGGACTCCTGGCAACACGGGACGTGACATTCCCCGCGCCGTGAACGGAGAGGAATCGAAGATTCCTCAGGCAGTCGGCCACAGGCCGACGACAGCATGGCGTCGAAGACGCCACGGGCAGGCGGCGCAAAGTGCCGTCGACGGCGGGATTCTCTGCTTGAATCAA
>JBDGTN010000110.1:0-4133 GCA_042216835.1 Halococcoides sp. | reverse complement strand
CCGCTGGTCGACACCTGCGGGACGGGCGGCGACGACTACGACACGATCAACGTCTCGACGACGAGTGCGATCGTCGCTGCGGGGGCGGGCGTCCCGATCGCCAAACACGGCAACTACTCGGTCTCGTCGTCCTCGGGCAGCGCCGATGTCCTCGAAGAGGTCGGCGTCACCGTCGACGCCGAACCGCCGGCCGTCGAGGACGCCATCGAGTCCGACGGGGTGGGCTTCATGCTCGCACCCGTCTTCCACCCGGCGATGAAGGCCGTGATCGGGCCGCGCAAGGACCTGGGCATGCGGACGATCTTCAACGTCCTCGGTCCGCTCACGAACCCCGCGGGGGCGGACGCACAGGTGCTCGGCGTCTACGACGAATCGCTCGTCCGGCCGATCGCCGAGGCGCTCGCGCACATGCCCGTCGAGCACGCGCTCGTCGTCCACGGCTCTGGTCTGGACGAGATCGCGATACATAGCGAAACGGTCGCTGCGGAGGTCACGGGCGAGACCGTCACCGATCGCACGCTCGTGCCCGACGACCTGGGCCTCGACCGCGCACCGATCGAGGCGGTCGCGGGCGGATCGCCCGAATCGAACGCCGCCGATCTGGAGGGCATCGTCACCGGCGAGGTCACCGGTCCCAAACGGGACATCATCCTCGGGAATGCCGGTGCGGCGATCTACGTCGCCGACGAGGTCGATTCGATCGCCGACGGCGTCGATCGCGCCCGCGAGGCCATCGAATCCGGGGCCGCGGCCGACCGCCTGGACCGACTCCGCGACGCGACATGACACGGGTCAAACTCTGCGGGATGACCGATCGCGACGCTCTCGATGCTGCCGTCGCGGCGGGGGCCGACGCCGTCGGGGTGATCGCCGATGTCGACGTGGAGACACCTCGCGAGGTCGGGGCCACCAGAGCCAGCGACCTTCTCGGGGCCGTTCCGCCGCTCGTCTCGGGCGTGCTCGTCACGATGGCGAGCGATCCGGCGACGGTGCGTGAGCGAGTCGAGACGGTCGATCCCGACGCGGTCCAGGTCCACGGCCTCGCGCCCGACGGACTCCGGGCGCTGGCCGACGCACCCACGGATGTGATCGCCGTCGCCGATCCGACGGCCGACGATCTACGCGACCGGGCGGAGGCCGCCGACGCCATCGTCGTGGATTCACTCGACGAAACGGGCGCTGGCGGTACCGGCGAGACCCACGACTGGGGCCGCACCGCTCGGGTCGTTGCCGACCTGTCGACGCCGGTGATCCTCGCGGGCGGGTTGACGCCCGAGACGGTGGGCGAGGCGGTCACGACGGTCGACCCCTACGCGGTCGACGTGGCCAGCGGTGTCGAATCGACTCCCGGCGAGAAGGATGCCGACGCGATGGCCGCCTTCGTCGCGGCCGCTCGGAGGGCCGCATGACACTCGACTGCTCGCGGTCGACCTTTCGGGAGCGGGCCGCCGACGGACCGGCGGTCGTGCGCGCGACGGCATCAGTCGAGACTGACGCCGCCCCACTGACGGCGTATGCGGCGCTGTCCGAGCGCGAGGACGGCTACGCATTCCTGCTCGAGAGCGCCGAAAAGGTCGCCTCCAGCGATCCCGACGGCGCGTTCGCGCCCGCGACCGACGATCGCCACGCACGATTTTCCTTCGTGGGCTACGATCCTGCGGCCGTCGTCACCGTCGGGCCCGACGGGCGATCGGTCGAGGCACTCGACGACCGGTCCGCGGAGGTGCTTGCCGTCGACGGCGGCGACGTACTGGACGCGCTCCGGTCGGCGTTGCCCGACCTGCCCCGGCGGGGCTTTCCCGCCCACGACCGACAGCGCCTCGACGGCGGTCTCGTCGGTTTTCTGTCCTATGACGCGGTGTACGACTGCTGGCTCGACGAGGTTGGTCTCGATCGGCCAGCGTCGCGGTTTCCCGATGCACAGTTCGTCCTCGCGACGAAGACGCTGGTCTTCGATCACGCCGAGGATGCAGTGGGCGTCGTCTACACGCCGATCGTGCGCGAGCGCGACGATCCCGACGCGATCTACGACCGTCTCCAGGCGGACGCCGACCGCGTGGGGGCGGTGCTCTCGGACGCTCCCCGACCGGATCTCGGTGGATTCGACCGCGAGGGCGAAACTGCGGGGGCGAAAGCCGACTACGAGGATGCCGTCGAGACCGCCAAAGAGCACGTCCTCGCGGGTGACATCTACCAGGGCGTGATCTCCCGCACGCGAGAACTCCGCGGCGAGATCGATCCACTCGGCCTGTACGCGTCGCTCCGGTCGATCAACCCGTCGCCGTATATGTATTTGCTCGGGTACGACGACCTCTCGATCGTCGGTGCGAGTCCCGAGACGCTTGTCTCGGTCAGCGACGATCGCGTCGTCTCGAACCCGATCGCCGGCACCTGCCCCCGCGGGTCGAGTCCGGTCGAGGATCGCCGCCTCGCGGGCGAAATGCTTGCCGACGCCAAGGAGCGTGCCGAACACACCATGCTCGTCGACCTGGCGCGCAACGATGTCCGTCGGGTGTCCGAACCCGGATCGGTCCGGGTCGAGGAGTTCATGAACGTGCTGAAGTACAGCCACGTCCAGCACATCGAGTCGACTGTCACTGGCGCACTCGCCGGGAATGCCGATGCGTTCGACGCCGCGCGGGCGACCTTCCCCGCGGGGACGCTGTCGGGCGCGCCCAAAATTCGTGCGATGGAGATCATCGACGACCTCGAAGCGACACCACGGGGCCCCTACGGCGGTGGCGTCGGCTACTTCTCGTGGGACGGCGACGCCGACATGGCGATCGTGATCCGGTCGGCAACCGTCGAAGCGGGCGATCCCGACCGGGTGACCGTCCAGGCCGGCGCAGGCATCGTCGCCGATTCCGATCCCGCAAGCGAGTACGAGGAGACCGAACAGAAGATGGGCGGCGTCCTCGACGCGATCGAGGCCATCGAGGGGACCGAGCGCGACCCCCGGGAGGTCCAGCGATGAGCGCCGTCGATTCCGCCTCGTCGCCGACCGATCGCGATACGACGGTGCTCGTGATCGACAACTTCGATTCGTTCACGTACAACCTGGTGGAGTATCTCAGCGAACACGGCGTCACGACGCCCGTCCGTCGCAACACGATCGATCTGGATGCGGTGCGCGCGATCGATCCCGATGGGATCGTCGTCAGCCCCGGTCCGGGCCATCCAAAAAACGACCGCGACGTGGGCGTCTCGACGGCGGTGCTCCGCGAGGTCGCGCCCGATGTCCCGACGCTGGGGGTGTGTCTCGGTCTCGAAGCGGCGGTCCACGCCCACGGCGGATCGGTCGGGCGCGCCCCGGAACCGATTCACGGCAAGGCGGCCGCGATCACCCACGACGGTCGGGGCGTGCTCGCGGGCCTGGACGACCCGTTCCGCGGCGGTCGGTACCATTCCCTGATCGCCGAGGACGTGCCCGACGCTTTCGCGGTGACTGCGACGACCACCCACGACGGCGACCGACTCGTCATGGGCGTGCGCCACCGCAAGCATCCGATCTATGCCGTCCAGTTTCATCCCGAGTCGGTCCTGACCGGCGTCGGTCACGACGTGATCGCGAACTTTCTGGAGATCGTCGAACGGGAGACTTCAGCATCTGAAGTGACGTAGACTCGTTTTTTGTCGCGACGCCCTACGATTACACACTCGTGCCCTCCACCCGTGCGGTCTCGCCCGTCGTGGGAACGGTGGTGATGATCGCCATCACCGTCGTTCTCGTGGCGACGATCGCCACCGTCGTGCTCGCGTTCGACGACGAGCTTCAGGACCCCACCCCGCCGAGTGCGTTCGACTACGAGTACGCTGCCGACGGCGAGGGGAATAGCGACAATCGTCCGTACGTCAAGCTTTACCATGTCGCCGGGCGACCGGTCGACGCCGACCGCGTCGTCATCAAAGACGAGTCGGGTAATCGGGTGTACTGGAACGAGGTCTGGACCGGCGGCGAGACGCTCATCGCCGGTGATTACGTCCATATTGACGGCTACATGAGCGACGGCGCACTCGATCCGATCTGTGAGGCCGGCGATACTTACGGAAAATTCGAGGCGAAAGCCTCGCCCTTCAGGGCTGTCTCTTACCCATAATTCAGTTTCGTCACATAAAATTAACTGAAACGAGAC
>JBDGTN010000121.1:0-4150 GCA_042216835.1 Halococcoides sp. | reverse complement strand
GGTCCCGCTGACCATGCGAACGGCGGCTTCGCCGCCGTGAGCAGAGAGTGGGTCGCGAGCGAAGCGAGCGACCCCGACGCAGAAAAAGGTGGTATGGGTTGGCCAGGAGTTGAACCTGGGACCTGCTCCGTGTGAAGGAGCCGTCATAACCGGACTAGACCACCAACCCGCAGTGAAATCTTTCCGAGCGCAGCCCTTAAGATTTCGCTTTCGAGTGGCCCACCGACGGCGTTTTTCCTCGCCGCGTCGAACCGCCCGCATGGTCGAGAACGTTGCCGGGGTCGTCGCCGACCTCGACCCCGAGGACATCTATCTGCTCTCGGGCATCGAGCAGGGCATGCGCTTCTCGGAGTGGGTCCGGCGGGACGACCTGCCGAAGTACTCGGATCTGACGCCCGACGATCTGCAGTATCGCATCGACCGGTGTGCCGACCGGGAGTTGATCGAGCGCAAGACCATCCAGTACGAGGGGTATACGCTCACCTTCGAGGGGTACGACGCCCTGGCGTTGCACACTTTCGCCGAGCGCGACACGATCGAGGGTGTGGGCGCGCCGCTGGGCGTCGGCAAGGAAAGCGATGTCTACGAGGTCCAATCCTATCGTCCGATGGCGCTGAAGTACCACCGCGAGGGCTACACCGAGTTTCGCGCGGTTGATCGCGAACGCGAGTACACCGCCGATCGCGAGCACGTCTCCTGGCTGTATACCGCGCGCCAGGCCGCCGAGCGCGAGTTCGAGACGCTCGAAACCCTCTATCCCGACGTCGCGGTGCCCCGCCCGATCGACCAGAACCGCCACGCGATCGTGATGGAGCGCGTCGACGGCGTCGAACTCCGGCAGGCCGCACTCGATCCCGACGACGTGGCGGCAGTCGTCCGGGCGATCCTGGAGGTCTACGCCGATGCGGTCGCCGAGGGCGTGATCCACGCCGATCTGAGCGAGTACAACGTCTTCGTCACCGAGTCGGGCGTGGTGATCTTCGACTGGCCGCAGGCCGTCTCGACCGACCACGAGAACAGCGACGAACTCCTCCGGCGCGATGTCGAGAACGTGCTGGGCTACGTCGATCGGAAGTATCCCGGTGCAGCCATCGACACCGACGATCCCGCGAGTGTCGTCGCGGCCGTCCGCGAGGGGTCGCACGCGGTCGCGGACGCACTCTAGGTGCCCGACGCGGCGCAGTTGTTCGGCCCGAGTTCGATCTCGGCGCGGCGGTCGTGGTCGAGAGCCTGCTCGCCGAGATTGACCGAGACGATGGTCTCGTGGTTCGCCGGCGTCGGCGGCGTCGATCCGACGATCCGCTCGACGGCGGCGTCGACCTCGTCGACGGATCCGAGACGATCACGAACGGTCGCGATCGAATCGACCAGCGGGCCGTCCCGATACAGCGTCGGGGGCGTCGCGTGCCCGGGCCCGATCCGAACGTCCGACAGCGCGAACAGTCGATCGGTGAGACTCGCCACCAGATCGCGAGCGGCCCGCTCGGCGTTCTCGGGCGACTCCAGGTCCGGTCGGGCGACGCCATTCAAAAAGAGGCTGTCGCCGGTCAGGATCACGTCACCGACACGGAACGCGGTCATCCCCGTGGTGTGGCCCGGAAGGTGGATCGCCTCGATCGCCGTCGATCCGACCGCGATCCGATCGCCGTCGGCGACGGCCGCGAACCGGTCGCGATCGGCGACGCCCCGGTCGAGCGATCCCGCGGGGAGCATCGCCGTCGCACCCGTTTTCGATGCGATCGATCGCACGCCCGAGACGTGATCGGCGTGGACGTGCGAGTCGACCGCGGCGACGACCCGGTCGGCCGCCGCCAGATAGGTGTCGACGAGACTCTCCAGCGGGTCGATCAGGACCGCCTCACCGTCGGAGACGACGGCATACGAGAGACACCCCGTCGCAGGGCGGCGATACTGTCGGATCGTCGCCGCCCCGGTCTCGATCGTGTCCCGTTCGACGAATTCGGTCCACCCCCGATAGCCGCCGTCCAGCGAGAGGGCGTCGAGATCGGCCGCGATCGGTCGACTCGTCCGTCCGAACGCGCACGCGACCACGACCGGGCCGGATGCCGGGCCGCCGGGGAGCGACCCGTCTGCCGGCATGTCCGCGGCCGGGTGGGCCCGCACGTCGACCCGATCGGGAAGGTTCCACTGCGCGGCGTCGGCGTCGGCCCGTACGTCCAGCAGCGTCACTGGCTCACCCGAGACGACGCGGTCGTACAGCGTCCCCGGACCCAGCGTCGAGACCGCATCGATCGAAGCGTCCGTCATCGGTCGATCGTTCGACGGCGCGCCTGAAAGGTATTTCTGAAACCCCAATACTGGACAAGACCGCGTCGGCGTCTCGTCTGCGCTTTGAGAGTATCGCTCCGTCAGACCGGGACCGAACTATCGACGCTGTTGCCCCCTTTGACGCCGACTCTTCGGATCTCGATCGACGCGCGTGCGCTCGACGACTCGACGCACCGCCGACACCCCAAACGGTATCACCGTGGAGTAGTACTGTCAGATATGGACACGACTATCGCACTCCGCGGTCGAGCGACGATCGACCGTCGGGGAGGGATCCGGTCGTGACGGACGACGACCCGGCGACCGGGACGGGACTGCTGGAAGAGGACATGGGCCCCGGATCGGCGATGGCCCACCTCTACCGCGGCGAGATCCACCGGATGACGCGCTGGCGCGAGCGCCTCGATCGAACGACGAACTGGGCCGTCCTCGTCGTCGCCGCAGTGCTCACGTGGGCATTTTCGAGCCCGGGCCACCCACACTACATCCTGCTGGTGGGCATGGCAGCGGTCGGGGTCTTTCTCGGGATCGAGGCCCGCCGGTATCGCGGCTACGAGATCTGGCGGTCGCGGGTGCGGCGTCTGCAGCGCAACCTCTGGACGATCGGCCTCGATCCCGACCGAACGGTCCCCGAGGAGACCTGGCGCGAGGACCTCGCGGCGGACTACGAGGATCCCGCGATCTGCATCTCGATGGAGGAGGCCATCGCCCATCGCTTGCGACGGATCTACCTCCCGCTCTTTGGGTTGCTCGGCGCGGCCTGGGTCGCCCGGATCACGGCGTTCAGCGACGCTCCGACGCTCGACGCGGCGGCGATCGGTCGCCTGCCCGGGTGGCTCGTCATTGTGGCCGTCGTCGCCGTCGCCGTCGGACTCGTCGTCCTGGCTGCTCGCCCGCGCGAGTGGCGGATTCGCGGCGAACTGCTCGACGAGGACCTTCGAGAGAAGTAGGGTCAGTACAGCGAGAGGTCGCCGGTGATCGCGTCCACGTCGGCCTCGGGTGCGGGCCCGATTGCGACGGTCGTCGTCGTGTTGGGGTCGAGTTCGGTGCGACCGGCGTCGGTGACCAGCCCCCGGGGGAGTCCGGCCCGGCGGGCCCGATCGGCCAGGTCGGCGAGCGCATCCGCGCCCGCGACCCCGAGGACGACCTTGGTCTGGCCCTCGCGTTTCCAGGCGTCGATGGGGTCGGTGGGAGCGTCCTCGTAGGCCATCAGCGATGCGTGTGCGACCTGTGCGGCGAGTTTGCCCGCGCCCATGTCGAGGTCCGTCCGGGCGACGATCGCCTGCTTCATGAGCGATACAGTCGTCCCGGCGGTTTGAGCGTGGTCATTCGATCGGGGGCGGTCGTCGACTCGATCGCCGGCCTGGGACGGACACTCGTCCCCGCAGAGGTGATCGCGTGAGTACCGATCGCCTCCGGACGGCCCGCGTTCACCTCGACCGGGCGCCCGCGGGATGGGTGATCGCCGTCGGCGCCGTCCTCGCACAACTCGGCGTGGCCGTCGCCGCACTCGCACACGCCACCCTGGTGGGAACGAGTCCGATCCCGGCGCTGTTGCTGGTCGGGTGGAGCGTGCTCGGTGCACTGCTGGCCGCCCCGGCGATCGCCGCCCTCGCGCGCGGCTGGCGACCGGTCATTGCGAGTGGCGCACTCCTCGCCGTCGCGGCGCTCGTGGTCGTGGTGACGGCGGGGTACCCGCCGGCCGCGCTCGTGTCGGTCGGACTCCTGATCGCCACGCTGCGCGTCTGGATCGCCGCGAGCGTGGACGCCGTCGATATCGCGGCGGTCGATCCGGACCGTCTCGAACGGATCGACGCCCCAGCCGATGGTCCGGCCGCCAAAGCGGACGACGGTCCGGCCG
>JBDGTN010000072.1:0-4273 GCA_042216835.1 Halococcoides sp. | reverse complement strand
CCGCCGATCGACTACATCCGCGAGGACACCGTCACCGCCCTCGACCAGCACCTGGGTCGTCAGCGCAACCTGCTGGCGGAGTCGCCCGAGCACTGCCGCCAGTTGCGCCTGGACAGCCCCGTGCTGACCCGCGAGGAGGGCGCCCGGATCGAGGCCAGCGAGGACCTGCCCGCGGCCACGATCGACATCACCTTCGATCCCGCCACGTCGCTCGAATCGGCCGTCGAATCCGTCCGGTCGGCGGCCGTCGATGCGATCGACGACGGGGCCGAAATTCTCTATTTGACCGATCGGGCGGCCGGGCCCGACCGTCTGGCGATCCCGAGTCTGCTTGCGGTCGGGGCCGTCCACCACCACCTCGTCCGCGAGGGGCTGCGCACCCATGCCGGCCTGGTGATCGAGAGCGGGCAACCCGTCGCCGTCCATCACGTCGCGACGCTGATCGGCTACGGCGCGGAGGCGGTCGTTCCGGCGCTGGCCTACGAGACCGTCGAGGACCTCGTCCGGGAGAACATCGTCGACCACGACGAGCGGGCGGCACTCGACCGGTATCGCGGCGCGATCGAGGACGGCCTCCAGAAGGTGATGGCGAAGATGGGCATCTCGACGCTGGAGTCCTACACGGGCGCACAGATCTTCGAGGCCGTCGGCCTCGACAGCGACTTCGTCGCCGAATACTTCGAGGGGACGACCGCCCGGACCGGGGGGATCGGGATTGCGGATCTGGAACGGGACCTCCGCGAGCGCCACGAGGAGGCCTACGACGCCGACGTTGCGGGCAATCTCGATCTCGACCAGGGCGGTGAACTGTACTGGCGGCGCGACGGCGAGTTCCACCAGTGGAACCCCAACACGATCGGCGCGCTCCAGCGCGCGACCAATCACGACGACCCCGAGGCCTACGAGGAGTTCGCTCGCCGGATCAACGACCAGAACGAACAGTTGCAGACGTTGCGCGGCCTGCTCGACTTTCGCACCGACGAGCGCGAGTCGATCCCGATCGAGGAGGTCGAACCTGTCGAGGCGATCACGCAGCGATTTTTCAGCGCCTCGATGTCGTTTGGCTCGATCAGCCCCGAGGCCCACGAGACGCTCGCCGAGGGGATGAACCGCGTCGGTGGCTTCGCCTCGACCGGCGAGGGCGGCGAGCCAGCCGAGCGCTTTGGCACCGACCGCGAATGTGCGGACAAGCAGGTCGCCTCCGGGCGGTTCGGCGTCGACGCGAACTATCTCGCCAACGCCGAGCACATCGAGATCAAGATGGCCCAGGGCTCGAAACCCGGCGAAGGAGGTCATCTCCCCGGCGAGAAGGTCAACGAACTCATCGCGGAGACGCGCTCGACCACGCCGGGCGTGCCGCTGATCAGTCCGCCGCCCCACCACGATATCTACTCGATCGAGGACCTCGCCCAGTTGATCCACGATCTGAAGTGCTCGAACCCCGACGCCGACGTGCACGTCAAACTCGTCAGCGAGGACGGCGTCGGCATCATCTCGGCGGGCGTCGCGAAGGCCAAGGCCGACGCGGTGCTCATCAGCGGGCACTCGGGCGGGACCGGCGCGTCGCCCAAGACCTCGATCAAGAACGCGGGCCTGCCCTGGGAACTGGGCATCGCCGAGGCCAATCGCGTCCTCCTGGAGAACGATCTTCGCTCGCGCATCCGGGTGCGGGTCGACGGCGGCCTGAAAACCGGCCGCGACGTGGCGGTCGCCGCCGCCCTCGGCGCCGAGGAGTACGGCTTCGGAACCGCCCCGCTGATCACCTGCGGGTGTATCATGCTCCGGAAGTGTCACTGCAATACCTGCTCGGTCGGCGTCGCGACCCAGGATCCCGAACTCCGGGACAAGTTCCCTGGCGACCCCGCGTTCGTCGCCCGCTATATGCGCTTTATCGCCCGGGAAGTCCGTGAGATCCTCGCCGATCTGGGCGTCGAGAGCGTCGAGGAACTCGTGGGTCGGACCGATCTCCTCCGCCAGAAGGCGGTCGATCACGACCGCGCGGACGGACTGGACCTCTCGCGGTTACTCGACCGGCCGGACAGCGACGACGATCCGACCAAGACCCGCGAGCAGGACCACCGCCTCGACGGCAAGATCGATCACTCCTTCATCGATCGAGCGCAGCCGGCGATCGAGGACGGCGAGTCGGTCCGCATCACCGAGGAAATCGGCAACGAGGACCGCACCGTGGGGACGCTGCTCAGCCACGCCGTCTCGGAGGCCCACGGCGAGAGCGGCCTGCCCGAGGACACGATCCACCTCGACCTGCGGGGGACGGGCGGCCAGTCGCTGGGGGCCTTTCTCGCGCCGGGGATCACGCTGGATCTCATCGGCGACGCCAACGATTACGCGGGCAAGGGCCTCTCCGGGGGCCGACTCGTCGTGCGAACCTCCGAGGACGCGACCTACGAGGCCCACCGGAACGTCGTCACGGGCAACGTCGCGCTCTATGGCGCCACTGACGGCGAGGCGTACTTCAACGGCGTCGCCGGCGAGCGCTTCGCGGTCCGCAACTCGGGCGTAATGACCGTCGTCGAGGGCGTCGGCGATCACGGCTGTGAGTACATGACCGGTGGCGTCGCGGTCGTGCTCGGCGAGACGGGCAAGAACTTCGGCGCGGGCATGTCCGGCGGTGAGGCCTACGTCTACGACGAATCGGGCGACTTCGAGGAGCGCGTCAACACCGAGATGGTCCATACCGAACGGCTCGACGACCGCGACCGGCGGATGGTCAAGCGCCTGATCGAGAATCACGTCCAGTATACAAAGAGTGCACGCGGCGAGGAGATCCTCGACCGATGGGACGAGGTCGTCCACCGGTTCGTGAAGGTGATGCCCGACGCCTACGCCTCGGTCATCCAGGATCGCCTCGCCGAGGGCGAGGACATCCGCCTCGACCCACCCGAACCCTCGCCCGGGATCACGCCGACGACGAGTCGATCGACGGGGGGTGACGACTGATGGCCGAACGGCACCCCGGCGGTTACCGCAAACACGACCGCGCGCCGATCGGCAAGCGCGATCCCGACGAGCGAAAAGACGATTTTGAGGAGGTCTGGGCCGAGTCGTGGGACCCCACCCACCTCCGCGATCAGGGCGAGCGGTGTATGGACTGTGGCACGCCGACCTGCATGGGTGGCTGTCCGATCGGGAACATCATCCCCGACTGGAACGATCTGGTCTACCGCGACGACTGGAAGCGCGCCCTGGAGCGGTTGCACGCGACCAACAACTTCCCGGAGTTCACCGGCTACATCTGCCCCGCGCCGTGTGAGAACTCGTGTACGCTCGCGAAAAACGACGACCCCGTCTCGATCAAGTCGATCGAGCGCGCGATCGTCGATCGCGGCTGGGAAGAGGGCTGGATCACCGCCGACCCGCCCGACGAGCGCACCGACCAGGAGGTCGCCATCGTCGGATCGGGCCCGGCGGGCCTCGCGGCCGCCCAGCAACTCAATCGAGCGGGCCACCACGTGACCGTCTACGAGCGTGACGACGAAATCGGCGGGCTGATGCGCTATGGCATCCCGGACGCCAAGTTCGAGAAATTCCGCGTCGATCGCCGCGTCGAGCAACTGCAGGCGGAGGGCATCACTTTCGAGCCTTCGACGGAAATCGGGGCGGACCTGCCCGCGAGCGCGCTCGAATCGGAGTTCGACGCCGCGTGTCTCGCGGTCGGCGCACAGGACCCCTTCGATCTGGATCTGGAGGGCCGGGACCTCGACGGCGTCCACGTCGCGATGGACTACCTGACGCGAGCGAATCGCACGGTCGCGGGCAAATCCGTGGAGGATCCCATCGACGCCGATGGGAAAAACGTCGTCGTGCTCGGCGGCGGCGACACCGGCGCGGACTGCTGTGCGACCGCCCACCGCCAGGGGGCCGAACAGGTCGTCCAGATCGAGTTGCTCCCGCGCCCGCCCGAAGAGCGGCCCGCGGACAACCCCTGGCCCGAACAGCCCCAGACCTACTCGAAGACCTACGCCGTCGAGGAAGGGGCCGTCGAGGAGTATTCGGTCGACACGAGTGCCTTCGAGGACACCGACGGCGACGGCCGGGTGAATCGACTGCGTGCCGATCGGGTCGAGTGGGAACGCGACGACGGCGAGTACGAAAAGTACGTCATCGAACCCGATCTGACGATCGCCGCCGACCTCGTGATCGTCGCCGTCGGCTTTTCGGGCCCCGAGACCGGGCCGTTCGAGGGCCTGGACCTGGAGACATCGAGCCAGGGCACGTTCGCCGTCGACGATTCGATGATGACCTCCGTCGA
>JBDGTN010000036.1:0-4328 GCA_042216835.1 Halococcoides sp. | reverse complement strand
GATCTCGAAGAGCAAACGCTGGAGGGCAGCGAGCGCGAGGAGGCGTTGCGCTGACTGGATTCGGAATGTGTGCTCTCGCCCGGTCCTGATGGCGCCCAGTCATTCGTGCATTCCGACGAATCGGACGCCACCCTGATCGGATTCGGTCCAGCCATCGCGAGTCTTCTCGGCACGGATCAACCGCTGAACGCCTCGCCCGATGGGCGCGAGGACGATCCCGCCCTCCCGAACCTGTTCGCGCACGGCGTCGGGAATCGCATCGGCCGCACACGTCAGGTAGGCGCGATCGTACGGGGCGTGGTCGGCCCATCCGTCGTGGCCGTCGCCGTGTCGAACGGAAATGGCGCCGTATCCCGTTTTCGCGAGTGTCTCGCGGGCGCGTTCGGCCAAATCGGCGTGATACTCGACGCTGTAGACGGTTTCGGGGCCGACGATTTCGGCGGTCGCCGCGGCGTGATACCCACACCCGGTCCCGATTTCGAGGACGCGCTGGCCCCGCTCCATATCGAGATCCGCGAGCATCGTGGCCACCATGTGCGGCGCGGAGATGGTCTCGCCCGACCCGATCGGGAGCGGGCGATCCTCGTAGGCCACCGAGCGCTGGGGGCCGGGGACGAACCGATGCCGCGGAACACTCTCGATCGCTGCGAGGGCCTGCTCGTCGTCGATCCGCGCCCGCAGTCGATCCACCAGTTGCGACCGCTCCTCGGCAAAGTCCCCGGTCATTACCACGCCGACCAGGCCGTCGAGCCCGTCGTCTGGAGATAGATGCGATCGAGGTCTTTCGCGGGCGCGCTCTCGCCGCGTTCGTCGTATCGGCGGCGGTCGTACCCGCGGGCGTCGTCGCGCACCTGAAATCGCTGGAGTGTGGCCTCTCGATCGTCGACGCTGACCGTCTCGCCGATCTCGAACTCGCGATCGCCGGGCAGATGGAGGGTCGCGCTGGCGGTCTCGTCGTGCGTTCCGTCGGCAGGGTGAATCGTCGCATCGACGCTGACGTTGCCGACCGCGCGCGTCCATATCGTGTCGACCTCGTCGGCGGGCGCGCGTTCGAGGCGGCCGCCATCGACCTCGAGGCTGGTGATCCGGGCCGTGACGATCGCCGCCTCGGTTTCGAGGACGAACTCCTCGCCGACGGCAATATACTCGTCGGTGGGCACCTCCGTCGACGCCGTCCAGGACTCGCCGTCCTGGCTGACGACGACCGACCGCGTGACGGTCTCGTTGTCCGGCGGATCGGTCTTGTGGACGTGATCGCATTCACCACACCGGACGGTGAGCTGTCCGCCACGGTTGAGTACCTCGTGGACGGTCTCCCGGTCTGGCGAGCACGCCGGACAGGTGACCGCGAGGCGATCTGCGGGTGTCATGGCCCGTACTGAACGGCCGAGCGAGTAAAAGCGTCCGATCGGGGATTGTCCGACTGCGGTCACATGCATCCGATCGGTGCGCCCGATCGGAAACAAAAGCGTCCGATCGAGGGGTGGCCGAACTGCACTCGATTGGCGCTCGGCACTCGTCGAGATCAGGAGAGATCGATGCTCGCGCCGGGATCGTCGGCGCGATCGAATTCGACTTCGAGAATGCCGTTGTTGTAGGTGGCCGAGGCCGATGTCTCGTCGACGCTCGTCGGCAGGCGGACGCGCTCGTCGTAGGCATGGCGATCACCGCTGGCCTGAATCGTCACCACGTCGCCGTCACACCGCAGGTCGATGTCGCTTTGCTCCACGCCGGGCAGGTCGGCCACGAGGCGGAGGATCTCCTCTTCCTCGTAGATGTCGACGTGAGCGTCGGTGACATCCTGACCGGCCGGGTGGCCCGCCTCGGGAGTCCCGGGTCCGGCGTAGTGTTCGACGTTCATGTCGAAATCGGCGCCCATGAGATTGTTCATCATCCGCTCGATGTCCTCGAAGAGGTCCTCGAAGGGGTCGTCGCGATCGTCTCGTCGCATACCGCATCGTTGATCGGACGCGATCAAAAGGCTTCTGTCGCCGTCGATGGGAACTGTCCACACGGCCAGTGCTCGGTTGCGAGGATGGGTCGTCGAGACGATGGGACGGGAGAGGGTTCGATCGAGACGAGGGCAGTCGGAGCGGGCTGAATCCCGGGCCAGGGCGATATCGAAAAACATTTACTCGGAGGTGTAGCAATTTCAAACTGGAGCACTTCACCATGAGCGCAACTGACCCTGTCCGGATCGGCATCAACGGGTACGGCCGCATCGGCCGCTGTACCCTCCGCGCAGCACTCGAGAACGACACCGTCGAGATCGTCGGGATCAACGACATCATGGACTTCGAGCAGGCCGAGTACCTCACCAAGTACGACTCGGTGCTCGGCAATCTCGACTATAGCGTCGACCTCGATGGCTCGACGCTCACCGTCGACGGCAACGACATCTCGCTGTACAACATTCAGGACCCCGCCGACCTGCCGTGGGACGACCTCGATGTCGATGTCGCCGTCGAGTCGACCGGGATCTTCCGGAAGAAACACGAGGCCGAGGCTCACCTCGACGCCGGTGCGGACACGGCCCTGCTGTCGGCCCCGCCGAAAGGCGAGGAACCCGTGCCGCAGTTCGTCTACGGCGTCAACCACGACGAGTACGCGGGCGAGGATGTCGTCTCGGCCGCCTCGTGTACGACCAACAGCGTCTCGCCGCCGATGTACGTCCTGCTGGAAGAGTTCGGCGTCGACGCCGCCGAGATGACGACGATCCATGCCTATACGGGCAGTCAGGCCATCGTCGACGGCCCCAAGTCCAAGACCCGACGCGGCCGAGCGGCCGCCGAGAACATCGTGCCGACGACGACCGGCGCGTCGACCGCGACCCCGCAGATCCTCCCCGAACTCCAGGGCAAGTTCGAGGCGATGGCGATTCGCGTGCCCGTCCCGAGCGGGTCGATCACCGAGATCGTGGTCGACCTGCCTGGCGACCCCGGCGTCGAGGAGATCAATGCTGCCTTCGAGGAGTACGCCAGTGGCGAACTCGAAGGATCGATGGGCGTCACCTCGGACCCGATCGTCTCCCGTGACGTGCTCGGCTGGCAGTACGGCTCCTGTGTCGACCTGAACAAGACGTCGACCGTCCAGGGCGGCAAACTCGCGAAGATCTTCACCTGGTACGACAACGAGATGGGCTACACGGGCCAGATGCTTCGCGTCGCCGAACACGTCGCCTAACGGCGACCCTGGCACCGTTTTCGACCGCACACATTCGTTCAACCCATGGCAGAATTCAACACACTCGACGATCTGGAACCCGGACAGCGCGTCCTGGTTCGTATCGACCTGAACTCGCCCGTCGAAGACGGCGTCGTCCAGGACAACCACCGTTTCGACCGCTACGCCGAAACGGTCCGCGAACTCGCTGATTCCGGGCACGAGGTCGTACTGATGGCCCACCAGGGCCGGCCTGGTCGCGACGACTTCGTCAGTCTTGACCAGCACGCGGAGATGCTCTCCGAGTACGTCGGCAAACCCATCGACTTCGTCGAGGATATCTACGGCGACGATGCCATCGCGGCCATCGAGGGCCTCGAGGCGGGAGAGATCCTCCTGCTGGAGAACACCCGGATGGCCGACGACGAACTGCCAGAGAAGGCCCCCGAAGAGCACGCCGAGAGCGAGTTCGTCCAGACGCTCGCGCCGTACTTCGACGCCTATGTCAACGACGCCTACTCGGCGGCCCACCGCGCCCACGCCTCGACGGTCGGGTTCGCGCTGGAACTCCCGGCCTACGCCGGCCGCGTGATGGAAGCCGAGTACGAGTACAACACCGGCGTCGCCGAGCGCGCCCGCGAGACCGAGGGCCAGGTCACGATGGTCCTGGGCGGCAACAAGAGCGAGGACGTCATCAGCGTCGTCAACAACCTCGGCGACGCCATCGACACGTTCCTCATCGGCGGCCTGCCCGGCGAACTGTTCCTCCGCGCGGAGGGCTACCCGGTCGGCATGGACGTCGGCGACATGGACCTGCTGGACGACCAGTGGGAGGAGACCAAGGACACCCTCGAAGACCTCGTCGCGAACCGCCGGGAGGAGTTCGAACTCCCCACTGATTTCGCCTACGAGGACGACGACGGCGAGCGCGCGGAGATCAAACTCGCCGACATCGAGGAGAAGGAGACCGGCTACCTCGACATCGGCCACGACACCATCGATTCGTACGTGCCGATCATCGAGGACAGCGAGGCCGTCTTCGTGAAGGGCGCGGTCGGCGTCTTCGAGGACGAGCGCTTCGCCGACGGCACGGTCGAACTCATCGAGGCCATCGGTCGCACCGACTGCTTCTCGGTGGTCGGCGGCGGCGACACCGCCCGGACGCT
>JBDGTN010000148.1:0-4376 GCA_042216835.1 Halococcoides sp. | reverse complement strand
TGCGTGCCGTGTGGTCTTCATCCGTGCTACACACTATGGTCATGTCATGGCAAATATCTTGCGGAAACGGTGGGAAATCCAGTCCCACAATAGAACGGTGGACTGTCACACTATGCTGTCCGCTCGACCCCCGCCTGTTCGCTCCTCGGTTCCGACAGAGCGTCGGAACACTCGTCACTCACGGGAAGGCGGGGGTATGCGCTCGCATCTCTATCAGATCGACAGATCGCGAAACGGACCCTGCTTCTTGGTCTGGTACTGATTCCGTTCAACCTCTCGATGCTCTGGATCGTTCTGTCCGATCTGAACGTTCACCTTACCCGATCGACCGTCGCGATCGCCATCGTCGCGGGTCTCGTCGTGGGTATTCCGACCGAATCGATCGCCCGGTTCGGAGCCCGGAAACTCGCACCGTGGACGTTCTGGAGGTCGGCGATCGCCACGCTAGGAGCCATATTCTCGGTTCTGGGTGGCATGATATCGACACTCTTCATACCCCGCCTGATCGTCGTCGCGCTCATCATCGGCGCGTACGCGTTCATTGCTGGCGGCGTTCTCGCATCGGTCGGTCGCGGGTTCGTCTGGCCCCGGGTGGCCCGCGAGTGACCGACTCCGTCGTGAAACCGGTATTACTGGCTGGTACGACCGAGTGCAAACCGTTAATTGTCTTCACTCAAATTCGAGTGCAATGAGTCCAGAGACGGCGGAGAGCGGCGGTCTAAGTCTCGGATCGGTTCGATCGCTGTTCGACGACATGGGGCCGTCCTGGGTCGCCGGTGCGATCGCGGCGGGGCCAGCGTCGATGGGGAGCCTGCTCGCGGCGGGCGCGGGCTACGGATACAGCCTGCTGTGGGTGGTCGTCCTCTCGGCACTCGCGGGCGCGGTCTCGCAGTATCTCGCGATGCGACTCGGACTGCTCACCGAGCGGGGCATCGTCGGCGTCGTCGAGGACTCCCTGGGTGAGGGGTGGGCGTGGCTGCTGGTTGCGGACGCCGTCCTCGCGGCGGGCGTCGCCCAACTGGTGATCATGAAGACCGTCGCGACCGTCTCGGCGACGATCACAGGCATCGACGCCCGCGTCTGGGGCCTGATCTGGGGGATCGTCCTCGCTGCGGGACTCGCGGGCCGGGGCTACCGCTTCCTCGAACTGTTCGCGAAGGTCGTCGTCTCGCTCGTGGTCGTCCTCTTCGTCGCCTCGCTGTTCGTCGTCCCGATCGACGTGGGCGCGGCCGTCGGGGGACTCGTCCCCTCGCTCCCTGGCGGGAGTGCACTCGCCGCCGCAGGCATCGTCGGCGGCGCTGTGCACATCACGCTGATCACGATGCACTCCTATACGATGCGCGCCCGGGGCTGGACCGAGAGCGATTACGATCTCGCGACGGCAGACATCGGCCTCTCGATGATCGTCGCGTTCGGGATCTACAGCCTCGCGATCTTCCTCGTCGCGGCGAGCGTGCTCGGCGAGGGTGACGCCCAGACCGCTCTGGGCGCGGCGAAAGCGCTGGGCCCGATCGCGGGTGCAAACACCCAGTGGCTGTTCTTGCTCGGTCTGGCTGGGGCTGCAGTCTCGACGCTCGGCGGCAACACGATCGTTCCCCCGTTCCTCGTCGCGGACAAACTCGGCTGGGGGACCGACGTGAGCGATTCGCGGTACCGCTGGCTGCTCGTCGGCGTCGCCGCGCTGTCGATCCCTGGAGCGTTCATCCCCGGATCGATCATTCCACAGCTCCTCTTGATCCTCGCGGTCGGCACCGTCGGCACGCCGTTCGCGATCGCCATCGTGCTCTACCTGTTGAACTCCGATGCCGTGCCGCGACCTCCGTCGATCGCGGCGAACGTCGGTGGGATTGCGCTGTTGACGATCACGGGCATCCTCGCTGCGAACTTCGTTCGCGGTCAGATCGCCGATGGCATCGCACCGCTGTCCGGTGCTGTCCTCGTGTTCGCCCTCCTCGTCGCCCTCGCCACGGTCGGCCTCGGCGGGAAGTTCGCACTGGACGAACTGAGCGTCGCCTGAGGCCGTCACCGGACGAAATATTTTCGCGTCGTCGATGCAATCGTCCGCACGATGGTTGCCGATCGGTTCGAGACCAAACGCGGGGAGTGCCGGATCGAGGACGGGACACTCGTCCTCGACGAATCGATTCGCCAGCAGTTCGAGAACTGGTATCGGGGATACTGGCAAGAAGGGGGGCGGACAGGAACGCTGCTGTTTCTGGGTCTTCTGCTTGGGGCTTCGTGGGTGGTCCTGTATCCGCTCGTTCTGGCCGTGTCCGGACGGTGGACCATGCTCGCCATTTTCGGAGTCGCCATAATCCTCGTTCTCGGTGTTCTCCGGGCGATCAACCGCTGGCGATCGTTCACGAGTCGGGCGCGGATTCCACTCGATTCGATCAGCGAGGTGACGCTCAATCGCGGGACCTCTGGCATCACGCGCCCACGATTCGTCGTCACCTACGAAGTCGACGGGGAGGAGCGACATCGATACGTCATGCTCCCCTCGACGTTCATGGCTCACGGCGAGGAACGGATCGAAACGGCGATCGTCGTCTTCGAACGTCACGGATTCGACATCGACGATCCGACCGCGGGCAGCGCCCCGAACCATCACGATTCCGATGGCACCGGAAAGAACGGTCAGTGACCCAATACTCTTTGCGGTGCTGGAAGAACGGTCGCACGCATGGCACGAACTGGCGACGCCGCCCCCGACTTTTCGGCACCGCTCGCGAACGGCGACATCGAGTCGTTCGTCCTGTCCGACCGCCTCGCCGACGAGGCCCCGATCGTCCTGGCCTTCTTCCCCGGCGCCTTCACGTCGGTGTGCAGCCACGAACTCAACGAACTCCAGGCCCGACTGGACGAGTTCGAGGATGCGGGCGCGACGCTGTACGGACTCAGCGTGGACTCGCCGTTCGCCCTGAACGCATTCCGCGATGATCTCGGCGTGGCGTTCGGCCTCCTCAGCGACAACGAAAGCGAGATCGTCAAAGACTACGATGCCGCGATGGACTTCGACGATCTTGGCGTCTACAACGTCGCGAAACGGTCGGTCTTTGTCATCGACGCGTCCGGCGAGATCACCTACGACTGGGTCAGCGACGATCCCGAAGTCGAACCCGACTACGACGAACTCGTGGCAGCGGCCGAGGAGGCGGCCGCCTCGGCGGTCGAGTGATCCGATCGCGGACCGTGAGGTCCCCGTTCGAGACCCACCGCCGGCCCTTTACTGATCGGTCGAGAAGTCCGGCCATGAGCCAGGACACGAGCGACGCCGGGCGGACCTACGATCCTGACGCCGATCACGCCTTTCCCGACGAGCGCGTGAATCGCGTCCTCGAGTATCTCGACGACGACAGGGAGATCCAGGCCTATCTCGACGCCCAGAACGTCAATCCCGTCACACGAAAGGGGTACAACGACCACGGGCCCACTCACGTCGCAATCGTTCGCAATCGCGCGCTGTGTTTGTACGATCTGCTCAAGGCGGCCGACGTGCCGTTCAACGGCGCCCGCGACCAGGGGCTCACGGAGGCCGACGAACCAGTCATCATTGCCCTCGCCGCGACGCTGCACGACGTGGGCCACGTCGTCCACCGCGACGGCCACGCCAGCTATTCGATTCCCCTCGCGGCGGACATTCTCGATCGCGTGCTCGCGGAGCTCTCCGTGTACGATACCGCCGACGCGGTGCGGATGAAAGGCGAGACGCTGCACGCCATCCTCTGTCACGACACCGACCAGCGTCCGCTGACGACCGAGGCCGGCGTGGTTCGGGTCAGCGACGCGCTCGATATGGAGGAAGGCCGATCGCGGATGCCCTACCAGCACGGGAGTCGCGGAATCAACACCGTCTCGAGTCAGGCAATCGAGCGCGTCAATCTGCGCGAGGGAACCGAGACACCGGTCCTGGTCGAAATCGAGATGACCAACGCCGCCGGCGTCTACCAGGTCGACAATCTGCTCAAAGCGAAACTCCAGGCCTCGGGCATCGAAGAGTTCGTCCGGATCGTCGCGCTCAACGGTTCCGACGGCGGCGATCAGATCGTCGAGCGAATCGAACTCTAGTCCTCGTCCCGAATCTCGGTCGCGAGTTGCTTCAGCGCCTGGTGCTGTTTCGAGAGCAATCGATTCTGCTTCTCGATGGCCTCGGTAAGGTCATCGATTCGTTCGACCATCGCGCCAACGCTGTCGGGGTCGATGCCGTCGGCGGAATCGACCGCCTCTCCCCGGTCGGTGTTCGCCCTGGAGCGGTCGGCCGTTGCCGACGACCGGTCGGAAGACTCGCCGCCCGTCGCCGGTGACTGGTCCGAGGAGTCGTCGCCCGTCGCCGGTGACTGGTCCGAGGAGTCGTCGCCCGTCGCCGGTGACTGGTC
>JBDGTN010000090.1:0-4385 GCA_042216835.1 Halococcoides sp. | reverse complement strand
TTCTCAGGTGGGCGGTCGTCGCCCGCCCACGGCGGGGCGGGCGCGACCTGCCCGACGAATTCACGTTCAAGACGTTCTGTGACTGGATTCGTCACGAGTTGGAAGAGGAGTTACGCCGGCAGTGGAAGATCAAAGCGAACGGGGTTGGTGTGCCGGCGTCACAGGCAACGGCCGCGGGCTGACCGGGGTCAGCCCACGGCCTGTTCGTTGGTTGGTAAGCGACAGTTATCGTCAGATACCGTCGAGATCCGGTTGATCTCATCTGTTCAGAGCGGTGAATCGGGCCTGCTTCGATCTACACCGCGATAGCAGCCGAGACTGACCGTCAAATCATACAGAAAGTGATTATTTCGTGGCGTTCAGGCAGTATTCTCTCGACTCGTTCGGGAAGTACCGACCGTTCGCGCCTATCGGCCGGCCGCCGAGGGCGACGCGCTCGCCGAACTCGTCGACGCCCCGCCCAACGAGACCGTTCGCGTGCTGGACGAGGAGGCAGTCAGCGCCAAGGAGGACCGCGAACTCCTCCGGACCGACACCGACGAGGATGGCCGTTTCCAGTTGCACTTCGACACCGAAAAACCGGGTGACACGACCATCGTCGACGAGAAGGCCGTCCACAACTACGAGGGCACGCCCATCGAACTCGACGTGCGACTGGAGACCGTCCCCGGCAAGACGGCCCCCGATCCCGACCCCGTTCAGATCACGATCACGGTGTACAATCCGGTCAAGCGCGGGATCGCATCGAGCGTCGGCGAGACGGGCATCGAGAGTGGCGCGACGGGCATCGATAGCGCCGGGGCGGGCTTCGAGTACTGTTTCAGCAAGCAGTTCTGGTGTTCGGTCCGGAAGTCGTTCGGTGCCTGGGTGGTCTGTGGCCGGGCCTGGGATTGCGAGGCCGAACAGGCCCGGGCCGGACTCACGGTCCGCGCTCGCGATTCAGACATCATCCAGCACGAGGTGCTGGGCACCGCGACGACCGATTCGAACGGCCACTTCATACTGCCGGACACAAGGAATTGAACACGCTCGTTGTCTGCTCGGGTGAGTACCGTCGTGAATCGCAAAAACACCCACTTGATTGCTCACGGACTTGTGTCCGACAGTATCAGGATCTACTTCTCCCGGGCGGACTTCGAGCGCACGCCGTCGCCGTTCCCGGACGTGGAACTGTCCTCGAAGAGGCCCGACCTCTACTTCGAGGTCGACGACCAGCAGGGGACGACGCTCCTCCAGGAGTCGAAATCGCGCGGTCGCCAGTCCGACCGGGAGGACGCGGGCACCTGCACGCACGTCGAACTCTGTGTTGACCTGCCACCGATCCCGGAGGATGGCGGTGGATACGCGCCAAAACCGCAGTTCACTCACGTCGGAAAATACGACATCAGTAGCGATATCAACGCGAATGGATACGCCCCGTCCGGAAACGACGACCTCGCGTTCACTGGCGTCCTCCCGCTGAAAGGGGTGCTCCCCCACGGCGGGAGGCCAACGGCCAGGGAGTACCGGTTCCAGATCGAGAATCTCGACACCGGCGCGGTGACGACACTCGACGCGTCGGTGATCGAGCCGACCCAGATCGGAACGCTCCAGCAGTACACGACGTCGGGCGGAACCACGACGCTGGACCACGAACCCTACTACGTCAACAATGGCAACGCAACGAACAACGTCCCCGTCGGCCCGAACGGCTGGATCGAGGTGCCACGCGAGGACGACCTCGGAACCGTTCAGAACCCCGGAAATGGGGCGTTCGCCAGGAATACTGGTCTGCTGGTGCGATTCGACAGCCGGACCATCCTGAAGGAAGCGTTCGATCTAACGAGTCCGACCGTGCACGAGGCGGGCAACGGTCTCGACGCGGCCGACAAATCGAGCGAGCACGCCTTCGCGATCAAATTCGAGACGCGCGAGGTCGGAGCCCCACAGACGGTCCGGACCGACACGCTCTCGCGGATCGTCATCTCGAACACCCGGTATACCCAGCGTCGCCATCCCTCGTGGGCCCCCGACGAGGCGACCCTGCCGGGCGTGGTCATGATCGACATCAAACAGTTCATGCAGTCCGGGAACGGCTGCAAGGGGCTCTCGACGAACGTCGACGCACGGGTGACGGCCTACAACCCCCACATCGACGACGTGAAAGTCTGGATCGAGGGGCCGGGAACGCAATCCCAGCACAGTACCCACCTCACGCCCAGCAACGGCGAAGTCGCCATGACGAAGCAGTTCTCGATCGGGTCGCTCAAACCCTGTGCGTACATCCTCTGGCTGCGGGTGAGCTATCAGCTCATACTGTCGGACACAAGTCCGTGAGCAATCAAGTGGGTGTTTTTGTGATTCACGACGGTACTCACCCGAGCAGACAACGAGCGTATTCAATTTTTTGTGTCCGGCAGTATCACCAACGGTCGCCACCGTATCGATCCCGATCACGACCACGTCGGCTTCTGTATCACGGAGTGACCGCGACCCCACGACCGAGCGGCCCACCCGGCCAGGGGCCCTCGTCCCACCGCCACGTTGATGAGCGCGGCCGTTGACCGATCGGCTATGGTGGACGATCACACGACGCGGCGCGCCCTGCTCGGCGCACTCGGTGGGAGTCTCGCACTCGGGGCCGGGTGTCTCGACGGCGACGACGCGAACGGGACGGGTGCCACGAACGCGACCAACGCCACGAATGCCACGCTAACGACGGAACCGGCGGGCAAGACCGCCGAACCGACCCCGACCCAGGTCCCCCGACCGCCGGGTGCCGACCGCCTGGCCTCGGCCGGGACCGATGTGGCGTGCCCGAAATTTCGATACTCGCCGTCGGACACGGGCGCTGCGTCGGGAGCCATCGACCTCCGGTCCCAGCCACGACGGGTCTGGTCGCACGAACTCCCCGGCGAGGCCTATGCGCCAGTCGTCAGCGAGGGCATGGTGTTCGTGGCGCTCAGGCGCCACCGAACCGATCAGCCCTCCCTGTTCGCACTCGCCGCCGACACGGGCCAGGTGGTCTGGTCGGTCGACCTGGGCACGGCCGCGACGGGCCCGCCGACGCTGTTCGAGGCCGAGGGCACCCGTCGACTGTACGTCGCCGATCGGCAGGGCTACATCCAGGCTCTCAACCCGATGACGGGCAAACAGGACTGGCGCGCCGATGTCTCAGACGAGCGCGCACTGGTGCCCTCGACCCGGCCCGCCCAGCGGATCGTGACCGGCGGTCCGGGGGCCGTCGTGGAACTCGACGCCGCGACCGGCAAACAGCGCTGGCAACGGGATATCGAGGGTGAAATCGCGGCGCCGCCCGCGACGACCGAGAGCCGAATTTTCCTCGTGACGCGCCCGGTCAACGGAAACCGCGATGTGATCGCCGTGAATCCGCTCCACGATCGAGAGGACTGGCGGTCGAGGAGTCTGTACGCCGGCGATCAATCGGCCGTCGTCAGGAACGGCCTCGTCTATCTCGCCGGGCCGCGCGGCGTCGAGGCCCGGGACATCGCCACGGGCACCCAGCAATGGTCCGAACCGGTATCGACGGACGCGCTCCCCGCGGTGACGCCCACGAAGGTCGTTCTCCGCCAGAGCAGCGACGTGGTCGCACTCGACGCCAGCAACGGCCGTGAAGAGTGGCGCCGGTCGGTCGGCTATGCCGAGGACCCGCCGGCCCCGACCGTCGGCGGGTCGACGGTCTACGCGGGTGGCTACGAGACCTTCCGCGAGAGCATCGCCCTCGACCTCGGGTCGGGAGTGGTCCTCTGGACGGTCGCACTCGATTCGGGGTGGGCCAACGCGCCCGCCATCCCAGTCGATGTCGGCCTCTACCAGACTACCGGCGGGACGGCGAAAAAGCCCTACGAGATTCACGCATTCACGATCTGGGAATGACCGGGTGGCCGATCCTATAAGTCATCGCCACTCGTAGCGAGACGCATGACCGACCCACGCGACGTGGCCCGCGATATCGCCACCCAGGTGAGCGAATCGGTGGGCCAGGCACTCGCACAGACCCAGCGCCACCGACCACTCCCCTACGACCTGTTGGAAAGCGAGGAGGCGATCCTCGCCGTCGTGGACGCGCCGGGCGCGACCGCGAGTGACGTGGCCGTCCGGGTCACCGATCACCGCGTCGAGGTCACGATCGATCGGTTTCGAGAGTTTCAGGACGACTTCGAGATGATCGTCCCCGGGCGGGCGCTCGCGCTGGATAGTGTGATCGACCTCCCGCCGGAAACGGACATCGACACCGACGACGCGACTGCGCGCTTGACCGACCACGGCACACTCGAAATCGAGATTCCGAAAGTCAGGCGCGGGACGAACGTCCCCATCACAGTGGGGTCGGGAGCGGACGAGGAACTCGAAAGCGACGGCGAAACGACAGACGATGGGGACCG
>JBDGTN010000013.1:0-4438 GCA_042216835.1 Halococcoides sp. | reverse complement strand
CGATGCCCCTTTCCCGGAGGTGTACACCGACCTGGGCGCGATGTTGCGGATGTACTGCAGCAGTTGGGAGTTGTGCGAGAAGATCCCATTCGAGACGTAGCTGTGGGTGCCCTCGACCTCGAGGTCGTACACCCACTCCGCCTCGGGCGCGACAGTCTCGATCCCCACGATGCGATCGACGGCGAGCGGACCCCCATCGGTCGCGACTCGCGCGCCCGAGCGGGCCCGGTCGATATCGCCGGGGGCCGCCGCGAGCAGGTCGCCGACGGCGAGGCGGTCGGCACGGGTCGGCGTGACCCCGTCGCCGACGACGAACAGGGGGTGAGACGGCGTCACGTCCATTTCGCGCCCGGTCGCGGTCCGAACGCGGTACAGGCGATCGGGGGCCTCGCGCTTCCAGACCCGGGTCGCGCGCCCGGTCGTGATCGAGCCGTCGGGGGCGAGCGTCGGCAGGGCCACGTCGGCGCGATCCCACACGCCATCGTCGACGGGCCGGGGATCGTCGAGATTCGCCTCGACAAGATCGCGAATCGGCGTCGTCGATCCGTCGGCCAGCCGAACCGGTGTCTCGCCCGCGACGCACTTCCCCGTCCCCGGATCGCCGATCAGGAGGAGATGCAGGTCGCCACGAATGCGCGAGCCGTCGGGGAGATTCTTGGTCACGCCGCTGAACAGCTGCAGTGCGATCGCGAGTTTCTGCTTGTCGTAGCCATAAATCGAGGGCGCGATCGAATCGACGACGCGATCGTAGATGTCCTCGCTCCCGGCGAGTTCGACGATGCGCTCCTTGTCGCTGGCGTCGATATCCATCTCCTCGAACTGCTCGTCTTCGATGGCGACGGTCATCCCCTCCATGTAAACGTCGAACAGCGGCGACTGCTCGCGTTCGGACCCCTGCTGTTCGAGTCGAAGGACGCCGCTGACCCGGACGTTGTCGCCGGCGGTGACTTCGCCAGTCACGTCGTCTTCGATGTGGACATCGATCGACTGGGGCGTCTCGCCGCCGCGCAACCCCTCGGGAGATTCCTGCACCCGGAGTTTCTGGGCGTCGACGAACTCCGACTGATCGAAGTTGATCTCGAAGGGGCCCTGCCGTTCACAGCCCTGGCACTCGTGGGGCTCCTGAAAGCTGCCGTCGCCCTGGGGAATGCGGGTGAGCGTCCCACACCGCTGGCACTCGAAGGCAGCGGTCGTGATCTTGGGGCGCACGTCGGTGGCCTTCCGGACGATGCCCTGGACGGCGAGCAACCGACCACGGTGGTCGGCCCGAATCTCGCGAATCTCGGTCGTCTCGGGCAGGTTCTCGAAGCGAACGTGGGCCTGCCCGAGCGAGACGTCGATCGGGAGATCGTACAGCCGCAGCGCCTCCTCGGCGTACTCGCGCAAATCGGCCGGTCGATCCCGCACGTCCGCCGCCAGATCGCGATCGAATCGATACAGTTGCTGGTAATCGACGTAGAGGGACTTGCGCTCGGTGGGGTACTTCTGGGCGAGATCGCCGATGTCGTCACGGCAATACTCCCGGAAGAACGCCTCGAAACTGTCGACGACGTCGGTGTTCTCCGCACGGGCCATTCGACACGTGCTTTCGCGAGCACGCCTAAAGGTGATCGCATAGCGGGGCGGACGTGTCTACAAGACCCCATCGCTTCCGGTCGACACGGCCACCAGGTCGCCGGACAGCACCGCCATAACAGATGAGTCTCCATACGAAACGGAGGGGTCGACCTTTTCGTCGGGACGACTGTCCGTCGAGGGGTATCGATGGCCGGCCGGGGTCAGGCCGCGCCGCGAAGGCGGTGGCGGACCGCGTCGAGGTCGTCCGGGCGGGCGACGACGGCCACCCGATCGCCCGCCTCGACGACGGTCTGGGGGAGGGGTATCGCCATCGGATCGCCCGCACGACCATGAGCGTAGATTTTCGCGTCCCCCGGGAGGTCGACCTGAGCGATCCGGGTGCCGATCACGGGCGCGTCGGTGCCGACCTCGACGCCAGCGACCGAGAGTCGCTCGGTCAGCGTCGCGAGTACGTCGAAGTCCCCGCCGAGCATCGCCGTTTTCGCGCCGGCCGCGCCGAGTTGCTCGGGATAGATCACGTCGTCGACCTCCTCGGCGTAGGTGTCGTACAGATCGGAGTGATAGTCCTCGTCGATGCGCATGACCGTCCGGCAGTCGTACTCCGTGCCGACCAGACAGGCCGCGAGATTCGTCTGCACCTCGCCGGTGAGTGCACCGATGGCGTCGGCCGATTCGATGCCGGCCTCTTCGAGGACCGACTCGTCGCTGCCGTCGCCGTGGATGGCCTCGTACCCGTCCGATCGGGCGCGTTCGACGCGCTCGGAATCGCTGTCGACGGTGGTGATCGCGTGATCCTCGCCGTCGAGGATGCGGATCGTCCGGCGACCCACGCGGCCGTATCCCACGATGACGATGTGCATGGGTCCCGTACGCAGGGCCCCCATTTCACGTTGGGGGTGGGGGCGATCCGTTCGAGCGGGATCGGTGACGACCGCGATCGAAACTCAGCCACACCACTCAAAAGACCGGGCCCGCAATCGGTGGCCATGACAGCGACGGATCTGGCAGCCGATATCGACGAGGCGCTGTCGGCAGACGACGAGAGGATCCGCGAACAGGCCCAGGAGGAGGCCGAGGCACTCCTGGCAGCCATCGACGATGGGGCGTTCGACAACAGCCAGGCACTCGTCGGCCTGGAACTCGAACTGTACGCCGTCGACGCTCAGACCGACGCCCTCCGTCGCGTTCCCCGCAGACTGCTCGATCTGATCGGGTACGAGAAAGAACTCGGATTGCACAACGTCGAGACACAGACGACGCCACAGCCGCTGAACATCCATGGCCTGGAAGCTCAGAAGCGCGAACTCCAGGCGACGCTCGCATCCGCGATCGATCGGACACTCGCCGAGGACATCCGACTCGTGAGCGATGGCCTCTGGACGGTTCCGCCCGTCGGTGCGAGCGCCCGCGAGTACCTCACTGACGCCGTCGAGGCCGATGGCGTGACCATCGCGACGAACATGTCCGACGCCGTCCGGTACCACGCGATGGCCAATACCGATTATCCCGCCGGAATGACCATCGACGCGCCCCACGTCAGCCTCGACGCCGAGACGGTCATGCCCGAGAGCCTGATCACCTCGATCCAGCCGCACTATCAGGTCCCTCGGGCGAGCGCCCTCCCCGAGCACTTCCGGTACGCGCTACGGATTGCCGGGCCCCTCCTGGCGATCGGCGTCAACTCGCCGTTTTTCCCGCCGGGCCTGTACGACGACGTGTCCGCCGAGACGATCCTCGACGACGCCAATATGGCCAACCGCATCGACGTTTTCGAGTCGGTCCTCAACGCGACCGACGGACCGGGCAAGGTGCGCTTCCCCGACGACATCGACTCGATCGAGGGTGCCGTCCAGGCCGTCCTCGACGATCCGATGATCGTCCCGATGGATGTCCCCCGCGGGAATCGATTCGACGACCAGTTCGCCACGATCCGGCACAAACACGGGTCGTTCTGGCGGTGGGTCCGCCCGGTCTTCGACGGCGCGACGCGATCGGCCGCCAACGCCCGCATCGAGTTCCGCCCGCTGGGTGCCCAGCCGACGATCCACGACGCCGTCGCATTTCAGGCCGTGTTCGCCGGCCTGATGAAGTCACTCCCGCGGCTGGAACATCCGGTGGCGAACCTCGACTGGGACCAGGCCCACGACAACTTCCGGGCGGCCGCCCGGGACGGTCTCCAGGCCGAGATGACATGGATCACCGGCGACGGGGCCGAGACGACCGCGACCGATCAGATCCTCGGCGAACTGTTCGAGTACGCCCGCGAAGGCCTGGAAATGCGTGATCTCTCGACCGAACAGGCCCGCCGATACGTCCGTCCCCTCCGGGAACGCGTCGATCGCCGCATGACGCCCGCGCGGTGGAAACACGCGCAGGTCCGCGACCAGGTCGCCGATGGCGTGCCGATCGGCGAGGCAATCTGGGGGATGCAGTCCCGCTATATCGAGTACCAGAGCCAGACGCTCGTCGAGGGGCAATTTTCCGACTGGCTGTGACCTCCCGGGTCAGTGGCCCCAACGGCGTCGCCTTCGAACACGGACGGGTGTCAGGGGGGATAGTCCGGACTGGATCGGGGCCCTCCGTCGCCGAAGTAGGTCGGGTGAGCGGCTTCGATCGCGGCAATCCGTTCTTCCAGATGGTCGATCCGCGCATCGAGGGCCTGGAAATCGTCGTTCTCGTCGAGTTCGGCAGCTTTCTTTTCCACTTCGAGAACGTTGCGTTTCACCCGGGCAGACCCGAGTTCTCGCTGGAGATGCTCGTAGGTATCCAGATCCGAGAGGGCCGCCACGGTTGCCTCGAGTCGTTCCACGTCGACGGGTTTTCGGAGGTACGCGTCGATGTCGAAATCGAGAATGTCGAA
>JBDGTN010000040.1:0-4460 GCA_042216835.1 Halococcoides sp. | reverse complement strand
GACGACATCCGAATCGACGCCTGCGTCCGGATCGGCGTTTTCGGTAGCTTCCCGCGAACCGTCCCGTTCGTCGGCCGATTCCGCATCGTCGGTCGCTGCCACGGCATTCGAACGGCGAGTGTCGCCCGGTCGGTCCCACCACGGATGGCAGAACACACCCACGGCGTGACCGCGCGCCGAGAGCGAGGTGATGAGTCGGTCGAGTCGCCGACGGGCCCGATCCTCGGGGGCCGAATCCATGTCCCGTGCGACGACCGCGACACGCATGTGTCAGGGATGGGGAGCGCCCGACAAAAAGGTCACTCGTTCTAATCGGGCGCTATCGGTTCGCGGATCGCCGTCGAACTCGTCGCTGCCGAGTGGGGGGGTGAACGGGGGTGTCCGAAGCCACACCGTCGACCGGGGCGACGGTCGGGGGAGATGGCAACCATCAACAGTCGGGGCGTCGTACCGCCGTTCACGTCAGCAATGACTGACCTCGTTTTCCTTTTCGATCCCGGCGGGGACGCATCTCCCGCTGCAGATCACGTTCGAGAGACCGTTCGATCCGAGACGGCGACGGTCGTTGCACTCCAGATCCCGACGATCCAGGACGGAACGCTCGATCCAGCGGAGTTCGTGAGTTGCTATCACCAGCAGGGGATCGATCTCGCCAGCATCGGCGAGGCGTTTCGCCTCCGGGACATCATCCTGGTCACAACACCGAACGACCGATCGCCGCTGAATGTCGTCTTCCTCCACGTCTGGACCTGGCCGGCGTCGACGTACGACATCGACGCGGTCAGGATTCCCCATCAGGGTGACACCGATCCCCGGAACAATCCCGAGGGAAAGAATCCGGGGAACATCTGGGCCTTTTCCGAACCGTTGAACGATCGCAAACCAGGGACCCAGTCCCGATTGATCGACCCCGACCCGCCGGAGACGGTCGCGGACGGCCATCTCGAAGTCGATGCGATCGAACGCCTCCTCGCGTGTCACACGAATGCCGGGGATACTGTACACATCTGGACCGCTCCAGCGGATGCGGCGGTCGTCTCCCGGGTCGTCGAGGATCTCGATCGAACGCCGACCGGCGTTCCGGCGGGGGATGGCGACCCCGATCGGACGATCCCGGTCGTGACCGAGGATTTTCCCATCGAACGGGCCGAGGACGACCCCGAACTGGACGCACTCGACGGCACCATCGAGGTCACCGAAGGCACGGCCACCTATCGAATCTGTGACTGTCGGGCGGGCATCGAGCACCTTCCGTCGGCGTCCGTCCAGGATGTGGTCACCAGTCCGCCCTACAACATTGCCTACGATCCGTTCAACGTGCCCAAACCCGATCCGGAGACTGGCGAGGTCCGCTCACCACTGCGCGAAGGGTACGACGACGATATGCCGGCCGAACAGTACCACCACCTCTTGCAATCGACGTTCGATCACATCGACGACAGGATGGACCCGGCGTCGTCGGACGTATTCGTCAACATCAAGAACAACTACAGCGGTGGGGACTGCCGGCCGCCCTTCTGGCTGCTGGAACTCGTCCCCGAGGCGTGGGCGTTTTCCGATCTCCTGGTCTGGCGCTACGACATTAGCTACGATCCGGCGAAAAACAAGTACAAGCCCTACTACGAGTGGGTGTTTCGGTTCTCGAAGGGCGACCCGAACTGGCCGGACGATCACGCGCACCTCCAGGACTATTACATCCCGATCGTCAAGGGAAACTCGACGGAACGCGAGGGCCTGGTCCATCCCGCGATCTATCCCAGAGGGCTCGTGAAGACGTGTCTGGACATCTCGGATCACTCCGGTCTGGTCGTCGATCCATTCCTCGGATCGGGGACGACGATCGCTGCGGCCACGGAGATGGGCCGTCCCAGCATCGGCTTCGAGAAAAATCGGACGTTCGAGTCCGACATCGACACGCGACTCCGGCGGGCGACCCCGCCAGCGCAGTGATCGCTCCCCCGGCTACGGCGACCCGGACCGACCGAGCAGTCCGATCGCACCGACGAGTGCAAGCAGTGCCAGTCCGGCCCCGAACCCGGGCCCGCCGGTCGCCGTCGGCGTCGACGAACGGGGCTGAATCACCCGATCGGTCGTCGTGCTGGCTGCGCCGCCGCCGGCCGTCGTGGCGGTCGGTGCGGTGGTCGGAGTCGGTGTGGTGGCCGTCGTGGTGTTCGGCGTCGTCGTGGGCGTCGACGTGTCGGTCGTGAGGCCCGGCGTGTCCGTGGCGCCCGGCGTCGGGTCGGACGTGGTGGGACCACCGGTCGTGGTCTCCCCAGACGGTGTGGCCGTCCCGACGGCCGGACCCGTCGCGGTCGTCGTGGCGGTCGGCTCGGGAACGTCGAGCGTCGAGCGCTGGAAGGCCAGTGCCTCGCGTTCGCCCCGGAACGCTTTCTCGCCGCGTGCGACGGCGAGGAGGCGATGCGATCCCGGTTCGAGGCCGGCGAGGTCGATTTCGGCCCGGTATCGGTCACCGTCGAGCGTCGCGGTGACGTTCCGGGCCCCCTGGGCCGTCTCGACGCTGACCAGGAGCTCCCGAATCGGATCGGCCTGGTCGGCGGTCCGGGTCGCATCGACCGTGACGACCGCGGTGGCGCCGTCGACCCGGGTCTCGACCGAGAGGTCGTAGCCCCTGACGAGGACTGGCTGGATCGCGACGGGTGTCGACTCGGGAACGACGGCCATCATGTAGGATCCGGGCGGAACACCGTCGAACGACCACGTGACCGTCCCGGGTCCGTCGTACTGCTGGCGTTCGTAGAGGCGGGCGTCGCTGTCGTACAGTGTGAGATTGAACGCCTCGTCGGGGCCGCTGACCTCGAACGTCCCGGTGTCTCCGGGATCGATCACCAGCACCGACGACGCCGTGAACCCGTGTCGTTCGATCGGTTCGGGCGACTTCACGGCGTCCGGCGCGTCGATCGCGTAGCCACTCCCTGCGACCACGCCGATGGACGCAACGATCGCGACGCCACAGGCCACGAGTACCACCCACTTCATCGTTATTCAACAGATGCATTCGAGGAAAAAATGCGTGTCGGCCCGCGGAGGACCGTGTCCGGAAACCATATAGATCCGGGGACAAAATCCTGTGAACGAATGATCGACACAGGTGCAACGATGCGGAAAATAGGTGTGGTGTTGGTGGTCGCGAGTCTCGCCGTCGCTGGTCTCGGTCACGTGAGTGCGGCCCCGGTCACGGGGCCACCGCCGGCCTCGCAGGTCGTCGATTCGGGTGGGAACCTGGGCGGGATGAATGCCGATATCGGCGTCTGGAAGGGGTCGCTGTGGACCTTGCGCGCGAACGACTCGACCGCACAGACGACGATTCCGATCGGTGAGTGGAAAGCCAACGGGCTCGTGGACATGAATCTCGGCCCGATCGGAGTCTACTCGACCGGCCAGACGGTGCCGGTGACCTTCGACGCGTCGCGAGCATTCGTGTCGGGGAGTTCGTTCGCGAACGAGTCGCTGTCGGTGTACGCGGTCCGGGAGAACGACACGACCGGACTGAACGTGACGCTCGACCGGACGAACGTCACCGACGCCGGACAGAGCGCGACCGAACTCACCCATATCGCGACGACGACGATCGATGGGAACGGGACAGCTACCGTCCAGTACGACGCCGACGAACCCGGAATCGTCCGATTCGTGGCCGTTCTGACTGACGATCCGACACCGACGACGAATCTCTCCGCCGTGAACGCGACCGTTGTCGGGATGGATGCGATCGCCATCCAGTCCTCGTCACCTGCGGTATCGGCCCCCCAGACCGTCGAGGCTGGCCAGAACGTGACGATGGCCGTCGACACCGGGGGCACCGGCTCGGCCGTTCACGCGGTGGTGCTGTACGACGAGTCGGCGATGGCGAATTCCACCGTGACCGTCCAGACGACAGGGTCCCCGGTCACGATCGAACCGACGATCGATCGCCTGCATGCGACGGTCGCGGTGCGGACCGACAACGCATCGATGACGGCAACGCGCAGGATCGATATGGCGTCGCTGTTCGGGACGGTCGGAGGACCGACCAACACGTCGCTGTATGCCGACGGATCGCCGAACGAAACCGTCGCGATCGACGCATCGGTCGCGATCGCTCTCGCGGATTCCAACGCCACGATTTCGGTCCCGACCGAATCGAACTGGTCGACGGGGTCGTATCGCTATCTCTATCTGGGGGCCGCGAACGGGTCGACCGGCCTCGAAACGGGTAGCGTGATGATCGAGGCACCCTCTGCCCCGCCGACGACCACGACGCCGACGCCGTCAACTGCGACGCCCACGCCATCCACGACGACGCCGACGACCACCGAGTCCGACGACGATACCGGGTTCGGTGGCGGGGGCTTCGACTTCGACGAGGAGACCACGACCGCCGGTGGTGGGGCCGTGCCGGACACGACGACGCCCGAGACGACCACGACGACTTCGACCGTGACGCCCACGCCGACCACGAC
>JBDGTN010000086.1:0-4486 GCA_042216835.1 Halococcoides sp. | reverse complement strand
CGTAGTATTTGAACTGCCAGTAGGCGTAGGCCGCGAACCAGTTGGCGTTGTCACCATAGAGGACGACCGTCGAGTCCTCGCTGATGCCGTGGTCGCCGAGCAGCGCCTCGAAGTCTGCTTTGGTCAGGATGTCACGAGTGGTTTGATCTTGCAACTGGGTCTCCCAGTTGAACCCGATCGCACCGGGTGCGTGACTCTCGTCGTACGATTCGGTGTCTACGTCGACCTCGACCAGACGGTGGTCGGGATCGTCGGACTGGAACGCATCCAGATTGTCCTCGACCCACTCTGCCGAAACGATCACGTCGTTCGTATAGTCGCTCATTGCAATCGACGGTACTGTCCCGGGGCCTAAAGCTCCGAGTTAAACGGCAGGTACAGTCACGCCTCCACGGTGTTGACAAAACTCTCCGGGAGTCTCGAATCGCCGAGTCAGGACCGATCGACGGCACCACTCTCGCCCAGTGCCGTCGGCCACGATTGCCGGAATTCCGGACGAGCCCGTGCCACGATCGCGAGGATCAGGACTGCCAGACCGAGGCCCGCGATCACCTCCGGGGGCGTATGAACGCCGGTCCCCACGCGTGCGGGCATCATGCCGATCGGGACGAGTGCCACCCAGACGAATCGACGATCCGCGAGCGCGACCAGTCCCAGCGGGACTGCCGAGAACGCGACGTGCCCCGAGAGATTCCAGAACGGGACGATAGCGGCGTGGATCGCGGCGACGGCCACTATCGCCGCGCAGGCCCAGAGCACCCGTTCGCCCCAGTCCCGGTGTCGCCAGATCGCTGCGATCGCACCAAGTCCGACGATGAGTGCGAGACTCGCCTGGAGATCGCCTGCCGAGGCCCCATCGAGCAGTTCGGGAGTGACGAGGGTGATTCCGATCGCGATCGTGGCGCCGAAGAGGATCGTCACCACTCGCTCCACCGCCGCTCGACGGGTACCGTCGTGGACGCTGGACTCGATAGCGGCCAGTCCAACCAGGCCCACGATGACCATCAACTCGGGTGCGAACACCGTCGAGTAGGTTTCGGCCCACCCCATGCCGGGTCGAGCGAGGCGGCCCGGTTTAATCCTCCCGATCGAATATGCCGGCCCGCCGTCCCAATGTTTTTTCCGCGCCGCGGTGTCGTCGGCGGTATGGCATCCGACGGTTCCCAGCGAGCGATCGCCGTCCAGCGTATCACCGACGTGATTCGGGATGTGGTGCCATCGTGACACCGACCCCCGTCGAATGCGACCAGTAACGGGTCCGAGGGGGCGCTCATCGATGGCTGGCTCGCACAGGTGCCGCTCCCGGGGTGGATCGTCTCGCTGGGTGGGGCCGTCTTCGTCCTCGCGCTCGCATACGTCATTCAGCGACTTCTGACGACCCTCCTCGAAGACAGGTTCCGCCGGCAGTTCGATCGGCCGAGTCTCAGCCGCACCGCGATGCGGGCCGTCCGGGTCGGTGTCTTCGTTATCGCAGGCGTGATCGTGCTCGACATCTATGGATTCGGACTCGCCGATCTCTCGCTCTCGGTGGCGGTGTTCACGGCCGTCGTCGGTGTGATCCTCGCACCGATCGTCGGAAGCTTCGTCTCTGGCGTCTTCCTGCTGGCCGATCAGCCCTACGAAATCGGTGACATGGTCGAGATTCGACACCGGCCAGCAGGGATTCGTCGAAGACATCACGCTCAGGCACACCAAAATTTTCACGCTCGACAATACGTTTGTCGTCATCCCGAACGGGACGATTCGCGAACGGGACGTAATCAACTCCTCGGCCGAAGACGCGCGAACGCGCCAGACGATCGAGGTCGTCGTCACCTACGAGAGTGATCTTGATCGCGCGCGACCTACTCGTTCGAGCGGCACGGGCGACCGATAGCGTCATCGAGGGTGGGCCGGATATCCGGATCGGGACCGCCCGATACCCGTCCGAACCGACGGCATTGATCGATACCTTCGGCGACCATGGCGTCGTGCTTCGACTCCGATACTGGATCGAGACGCCAAACCGACTGCATGCGGTCCGGTCGGAGATTCATACTGCCGGACACAAGAAATTGAACACGCTCGTTGTCTGCTCGGGTGAGTACCGTCGTGAATCGCAAAAACACCCACTTGATTGCTCACGGACTTGTGTCCGACAGTCTCAGTCGGCCTACGAGGGGGCGATCGTCGACGAACCCGTGACGATCGCCTACCCGCATTCGCATCTGGTCTTCGACGACACCAGCGGGTCGCTGTCGATCGATCGCGGCCAGCACTCGCCCGACCTGGTCGGTGACGAGCGGGATGGGACCGACGCTGTGCGGGAGACCGACGACGAGACGGACTCGGCAGGGTCTTGAGGGCGCCCCGGCAACGACCACCATGAGCGAGGTCGATCGGATCAGTCTCACGCTGCCGCCCCGGATGGTCGATCGGCTCGACGGCATCGTCGAGGAGTGGGACTACACCAGCCGATCCGAGGCCGTTCGGGACGCACTCAGGGATTTCTTCACGACGTACGCCTGGGAGCGTGGCGGCGAGGGCGCTCACCAGGGAACGGTCGTGGTCGTCCACGACCACGATCACGAGAGCGATGTCGCCGGTCGACTCCAGCACGTCCAACACGAGATGGGTGATCTCGTCACCTCGGTCCAGCATATCCATCTCGATCACGACCGCTGCATGGAGACCATCGTCGTCGACGGCCCGGCCAGTGCAATCGAGGAACTCGCAAATCGCCTCCGGGCGATGGACGGCGTCCGGCAGGTCAAAGTCGTCGTCGTCGGCGGCGAGTGAGCGTCGAAACCCTTAGGCGAACCCGACCCGTCGATCCGGACATGAGTAGCGACGACAGCGGGGGCCTCATGTCGAGTGCCGGTCTTGTCCGGTACTTCGATGCCGAGGACAGCAATGCCATCGAGATGGATCCACGGACGATCGTCGCGCTCGGAGTCGCGACGGGGGCGGTCGTCCTCGTGGCGCGGTTGCTGCTGCTCGGGTAATTCTCCGGGCGATGACCTCGTCGACTCCACAGTCCGATCAGCGGGCGGTCCGCGTCCGTGGCATTTACGCGACTGCTGTGACGGCTCGATTGCTCGATGCCGGCGAGCGCGTCGTCCAGCCATCGGCAGCGATCCGCGAGCGCGTCGACGCGCCTTTCGGAGACGGGCCCGCGGACGCGACCGTCCGGACGAGCAACGACGGCATCGCGATCGGAATCCACGGGGGGCCCGAGGCCGTCCCGTCCGTCGTCGATCGTCTGACCGTCGGACGCGACGCCATCACACACTCCGTTGTCCCCGAGGGCGCGATCTATCGGGCCAGAGTGGCCGATACCCTCGGAGGTGGGGCCGTCCTCGATATCGGTGATGGCGAGGCGTATCTCCCCGACGATGCCGTCGACGATCACGTCGAGACTGGCGACGTTCGAGTCGTTCGAATCGACGAGTCTCGGCCGCCCTGGGCCGATCGTCCGGTCGCCGACGGGTCGATCCGCGTCGACGGGAGGCTCGTGTCACTCGTCTCTGGCGGCACCGCCCGGGAGGCTCGCGGTCCCGATCTCCGGACGCTGATCGACGTGGACGCTCCCGAGGGCTGGGCGATCCGATGGGGCGATGCGGCCGATGTGGACCGTCTGGCGGCGATCGAGGCGACGATCGAGGCGCTCTCCGATCGCGCCCGTGCGATCGACGACACCCTCGACGCCGGTGACGAGTCGGCGTCGGTCGATGGTGACGAGTCGGCCGACGCCACACCCGGCCCGCTCTGGGCCGACCGTGCGAGCGCGTGGATACGCCTCGGGCGCGAGGGTCGGGACGCCCTCGACGACGACCGGCGATCGGTCACGTCCACCGTGCCGGGTCACCACCGCATCAAGGCCGGAGGTCACACCGCTGGTCGCGCCGTGGACTTTCTCGAAGCGACCGACGCGGTCGATGCGATCGAGGGCCCACCGATCGCTGCCGCGCTCGTGGCGTTTGGGCCCGACGAGGGCGACCGTGTCGCGATCGAGCACGGCAAGCCCGACGGTCGGGCGATCGATCTGGGTTCGGGAACGGTCGTCTCCCGCGATGGTGCGTCGATCGAACTCGAACGCGAGATGCACTCCTCCGGAACGTACGACGGTCTGGGAACGCCGCGCGAAGCGGGCGACATCGCGACGACGACCTACACCGAGGGTCAGTGGTGGGCTCCGACGGTCTACCGGAGTTCGGAGGGCGAGTATCGCGGGACCTACGTCAACGTCTCGACGCCCGTCGAGCTATTTCCCGATGCCGTCCGGTACGTCGATCTGCACGTCGACGTGGTCAAACGGCCAGACGGGACGGTCGAACGCGTCGACGAGGACGAACTTGCAGCGGCGGCCGACGCCGGCGATCTGAGCGACGAACTCGCCGAGCGGGCCCGGACCGTGGCAGACGCCGTCGAGAACGCGCTCTAAGGTTGGGTCGTGATACAGACTGATAGCGCATACCTCCGACTTCAGGCGGAGGTCAAGTGGTAG
>JBDGTN010000082.1:0-4493 GCA_042216835.1 Halococcoides sp. | reverse complement strand
CTTGACCCCGAGGCGATTCACTCAGGGCACACTATGCTCTGATTCAGAACGCTTTTCATCCGATCCGACTCGAAGACAGTATATGCACCTCGGGCTGATTCCGGACGGACACCGTCGTTACGCCGACGAACGGGGGATTTCGGATCGACGGGCCTACCTGGAGGCGAAGAACCTGCTCGACGAGATCATCCGCGATCTCGACGCGCTGACCGAGCAGTGCACAGAGGAAGTCGAGGCCGTCGACACGCTGACCGTCTATGCGCTCTCCGAGGAGAATCTCCGCCGCGAGGACGAGGAGCTGGTCATACTCTACGACATGCTCGAGGAGTACGCCGACGAGGTCATCGCCGAATTCCCGGGGACCGAGTACGACGTGCGGTGGCTCTCGACGGCCCCCGAGATGCTGCCCGAATCGACGAGCGCGGCGATGGATCGGGTCGCCGAGCACTTCACGGGCGACGAGGTCCGCGTCAACGTCTTGCTCTCGTATACCGGCAAGGCCGACATCGTCAACGCTGCCAACGCCATCGCCGATGGCTCCGCACCGGTCGAGCCACCGGTCGATGCGGCGGCGTTCGCCGAGGCGCTCGAACTCTCTGCCGACATCGACTACGTGATCCGGACCGGCGACAACCCACGCCGGGAGTGTCTCTCGGGTTTTCCGATCTGGAACGCTGCCTATGCCGAATACTTCCATTACGAGGAGAACTTCCCGGCGTTGACCGTCCACGACATGCAGGCCGCCCTGGAACACGTGACATCGCTTCGCCGAAAGCAGGGTCGGTGACCGCGGTCGGTCCACCACACCGTTTTCTACCGGTCGTTCGAATGGCCGATCGTGACCCGGAGCCTCGGAATCACCGCGGCACTCGCCGACGTGCCCGATTCGATCGCCGTCGGTGCGGCCATCCTCACGCAACTCGGCGATGTCTGGTTTCTGATTGCGCTGGCGGTCGTGCTCTGGATTCTCGACCGGCGCTGGCCGGTCGTCCGCGATCGGTCCGATCCCGTCGCGATCCTCGCCCTGGTCATCGGTGCGTACGGGTTGACGACGATCCTGAAGGCCGCGTTCGGACTCCCGCGTCCGCCGGTAGCGCCCGTGGCGGGGCCCGACTGGCTGGGGTCGGCCGGTCGAGCGGCAATCGCGTGGTTCGCCCACGCCGACGGTCCCGGCTTCCCGAGCGGGCACGCCCTCGGCGCGACGCTCGTCTACGGCGCGCTCGCCCGACGCGTGACCGTCGGATCGGCCCGCCAGCGCGCGACCGTCGCGGCGATCCTCGTGGGTGCGATCGCGGCGACGCGACTGGTCATCGGCGTGCACTATCTGGTGGACGTGCTCGCGGGCATCGCAATCGGCGGTGGCGTCCTGGTCGCCGTCGAGGCCGTCCGCCCCGGCCCACTCGTCCTCGCTGTCGCGGCCACCGCCGTCGCGGGCGTCGCCGCGGTCGTCACAGTCGACCCGCGACTGGCCGCCACGACGGTGCTCCCGATCGGCGCGTGGGCACTCGCCTCCCGGAGCGACCGCTCACTCGCCGCCTGATCGGTCGTGGCCCGGTGGCGTCGGGACGCACGCGATGCGGTCGACGATCGCCTCGTCGTCGATCACGAGATTGTAGGCCTCCTGATCCGCGTTGTCGAGCACGAGTGCGTTCTCGATCTGCAGACAGTCGCCGTAGCCAGCGGTCCGGAGCGTGGCGTTGAGCGTCGTTTCCCGGACGAGCACGGCGACGTGATCGCGCGACTCGCTGCCGTCGCCGATCAGGAACTGCGGGTTCGCGTCGGGATCACTCCCGAGATCGTGACTCAACGTGATGGCGACAGCGTCGACCCGCTCGGTGACGCGGTCGGCCGTGTCGGCGAATGTACCGACCCGGTCGGCGTCGGGTGTAAACGCATATCGGCGTCGATCGTCGGCCCGGAGGATCGACGGTGCGTACTGGACGCGAACGTTCTCGATCGCGTCGGGATCGTCGGCCTCGCTGGCGAGTTTTCGCTGGATCGCCGGCAGATCGATCGCGGGCTTGCGGTCGAACGACCAGCACCGACTCGACGGCGCGTGATCGGGCCAGAGCCGCACGGTCGGGGCGTATACCGTCAGCCGATCGGCGAGCGCGCGCTCGATCTCCCGAATCCCGATCGCCGTCTCGCGATCGGCCGGAGCGACGAGCACGAGGGTCCCGTCGTCGGCGAGTGTGTCGGCATACCGGCCGATCGTGTCGGTGGGCGCGTCGAGTTCGTTCGCGACGCGCGCTGCGATCACCAGATCGTACTCGACCGCGCCGGGATCGAACGATTCGGCGCGCTCGCGGTGGATCGTCACCGCTGCGTTTCGCGGCCCGTCGCCGACGATCGTCGCGGCGATATCGGCCGCCGCGCTCGGCTCGACGGCGTCGTAGGCGATCGGCACGTCGGGGCCGAGACGATCGAGGACGGCCGCCATCGGCCCGCCGACGCCCGCGCCGATCTCACACACCCGTAGCGGCGATTCGAGCAGTTCCTCGGTCGCGATCTGGTCGATCAGGGACGCCGTACTCGCGTAACTCGACGGAAAGTGGTAGATCGCGTACGCCAGCGCCGTCTGACGGTCGTACTGCACCGGCTCGTCGTCGAGGTAGGCGGCCTTGAGGTCGTGAATGCGCTCTCGAAGCGTCGCGCCGGACTCGCCGCGGTGCCAGTCCGGCCCGAACGCCGCGACGAGTCGGTCCTCGATGGCCCGGAGTCGCTCGTCGGGCACCGCCACCGGCCGGCCGGGCGGATCGATCGGGCCGCCCTCGACGGGGACGAACCGGCCGTCCTCGCGCTCGCGGATCGCCAGATCGACCGCGGACTCGCGGAGCACCTGCCGGACGGCCGCGGGGTGGGGCTGGCCCTCGACGTAGGTCGCCAGTTCCTCGGGATCGAGCGGGCGGACCTCCCGGAGGTACTTCGCGGCGTCTCTGACCTGTTCGCGCCGATCGGCGTTCATCGGTCGACGGCCTCGCCTGCCTCGCGATAGCAGTCCTCGAATTCGGCGCGGTCGGCGTCGGCGATCCGGGCGGCGGCGTCGGCGACCCGGTCTGCGCCGGGGAACGCGTCCTGAATGTCGGCATAGACCCGCGATTCGCCGCCGGTTACGTCCGCGAGCGCGTCGAAGAGAGCCCGCGAAACCGGCGTGTGAAATCGCCGATCGACCGATTTCGCGGCGATACCGAAGGCGAGCACCGCGGCGTGGGCGCTCGCCTGGACGGTCGCCATCGCCTCGTCGTGTTTCGTGGCGTCGGTCTCGAAGACTCGATTTCCGCGATCGGCCATCGCCGCCCGGACCCGATCGATCGTCGGGCCCGCGTGGTCGACCACCGCGGCGACCGTTCCCGGCGCGTTCGCCGGTGCGAACAGCGGGTGGAAACTCGCGCGCTCGCGGTCGGGCGCGACCGCCGCCATTGCGTCGAGCGGGTCGGCCATCACGCCCGCGAGGTCGATCACCGCCGCCCGGGCGCGCGGGCCGTGCGTTTCGATCGCCGCTGCAGTCGCGGGGATCGGCACGGCCACACAGACGAGATCGACCGCCGAGGGCGAGTCGCTCGCGACTGTGGCGTCGAGCGCGTCGGCCGCCGTCCGGGCGACCGCCCGATCGGTGTCGAGAAATCGAATTTCGTGGGTGCGATCGTCGGCCCGCAGGCAGCGTGCGAACCACTGGCCCATCGCTCCTGCACCCACGACGAGCACCTGCATGTCCGCGACGTGGGCAGCGCCCCCACTAAAGTCGTCGGATCGGCCGATCGGTCACAGTCCGAGGAGCGCTCGCACCGCCTGTCCCCAGACCAGCGAATAGGTGACGGTCGCGACCGACCCCGTGAGGTCGTCGGTCGTGTTCTCGCTGGTGAGATCCTCCCACCGAACGATCGACTTCGCGGTGAAGACGATCGCCAGCGCTGTGTACGCGCCCAGCAACACCAGCGTCAACACGAGGACGTTTTCGATCTTGCCGACCGCGCGACCGGTATCGACGCGCTCGGGCATCGGGCGCGTCCCGGCATACCGCAGGGCCGCCCGGACGACGATCCCGCTGGTCGCGATCAACCCGGCGTACCCCGCCGCGAGTCGCAACATCCGCGGGCCCTCGACCGCGAGGCGATCGACCGCGGGCGCCGTCGCGGCGAGGACGGCGACAGCGAGGGCCCCGATCGCCGCGCCGACGATCGACTGTCACCTCATCGGTCGCGCCCCGAGCAGGTCCGCGAGGTGGTCCTCGATCGCGAGCAGGCGGCGACTCGACCCTCGCCTGAGCGCCCGCTCGACTCCAGCCAGTCCGTTGAGGACGCCCCCGAGTTCGTCGACGCCTTTCAGCGTCGCGAACGGCGCGAGAAGACGGTCCGATAGCGCCGCATTGACGCGATCGAGGCCGTCGAGCAACGCCTCGCGGAGGCGCTCGCGGTCCTCGACCGACCGCGACCTGACCACGTCGCCGACGACCACACACGCCCGGTGACTCATGGGCCGTGATTCACCGTCGA
>JBDGTN010000157.1:0-4612 GCA_042216835.1 Halococcoides sp. | reverse complement strand
CGGCCATCTCGTCCGCAGACCGGCCGATCCGCCGGCCATCTCGTCCGCAGACCGGTCGATCCGCCGGCCAGTCGACCTGCCGCTGGCCGAATGCGTTCGTCCGACCACTCAAGCCCCTTCGAGCATAACCGCCGTCGATGGCGGACTCCGATATCGTCGGCGAGGTACTGGACATCGATGAGTTGATCGCCTACCAGGACGGAGCAGTCGTCAGCCGAACGATCGTCGATCGCGAGGCCGCGACGCTGACGGTGTTCGCGTTCGACGAGGACGAGCGACTGAGCGAACACACCGCCCCACACGAGGCGCTCGTGCAGGTGCTCGACGGAACGGCGACGATCACCATCGACGGCGAAAGTCATACCGTCGAGGATGGCGAGGGGATTCTCATGCCGGCCGACGTTCCCCACGCCGTCGACGCCCCGGAGCGGATGAAACTCCTGATTACGATGGTCAGGTGAGCAATTCGATGACGACGGTCAGATGAGCAAACGACGCGAAGAGTGGATCAGGCCACCGGATCGACCAGATCTTCGAGCACGGCGCGGGGATCGTCGGCCTTCGCGACGCCGCTGGCGAGCAACACGCCACTCGCGCCGAGATCGCGGGCCGCGTCGACATCGTCACCCGTCGAGATACCAGCGCCACAGAACACCTCGACCGAGTCGTCGACCGCGCTGGCGGCGTCGACGGCGTCGGTCACGATGTCGGGGTCGGCCGTCGCGACCGACACGTCGCCGCCGATGAGTGCCGGCGGTTCGACGGCGACCGCATCGGGCTCGAGTGCCGTCGCGGCACCGATCTGATCGGGATTGTTCGCACAGACGCAGGTCTCCAGTCCCGCGCGCTCGGCGGCCCGGACCGAGCCATCGATGTCGGCGAGTTTCAGACGGTGCTCGCTGTGATTGATGAGCGTGCCCGTCGCGCCCGCGTCGGCGACGGTCTCGGCGAGCGTGTGGCCGGTGTTCGACCCGTACTCGATGGGGTCGACGTGCTGGGCCCAGGTCTCGACGCCGGTGTCGACGACGCGCGCGATATCGGCGGCCTGCGGGGCGACGCCCACCCGGACGCCGGTGTCGTCGGCAACGTCGGCCGCGGCGGTCGCGACGTCGATCGGGTCACACGGATACGTCTTGAGGTTGACGAGGACGAACATGACAGTCGAATCCCCGCCGTCCGCAGGAAAATAGGTTTCGAGACGCGTCCGGGAGGCCGATTGGGTGGCCAGACGGCCAGGTTCGCGATCGGCCGGCCCCTAGTCCTTGCGCTCGACCACGTCGCCCAGCGTCGTGCTCCCGGCCGCGGAACTGCTGTCCCAGTCTTCGTCGGTGGCCCCGCCGCCAGCCGAGAGGTCGACGCCGAGTTCGCCTTCGAGTTCGCGCTGCACCTCGTCGCTGGGCAGCGTCTCGCCGCGTTCGAGTTTCCGGATCAGACTCGCCTTCTCGTTGAGCCGACTGGCGAGTTCTTTCTGACTCAGATCTTCGGTCTCGCGTGCATCACGAATCCGCTCGTCGTAATCCTGAGCGAGTTCGTCGATATCGTCGAAGATATCGGGACTGGTGCCCCCGCCGCTCGAACTCGAACTCGCCGTCGCTGTCGTCGAATCGCTCCCCGACGACCCCGAGGACGAACTGCTCGTCGAGTATTTCGTCGACGTGCTGGAACCACTGTCAGTCCGCACCTCGGTGCCGAAGTCGACACAGTCCGCACACACCTCGAGTTCGGCCCCTTCGACCTTGATCGTCTTCGGATCGGCCGTCTCCGCCCCGCACATCTCACACTGGACCATAGCAAGCGTTTGCCCGCGCCGGCCCATAAATGGTCCGCCAGTCGGCGACCGTTGACCCCCCGATCCGATCGCGATCGCCGGGGGTCGTCGGTGTGTCCGGCCGCCCTCGGGTTCTTCGGTGCCGACGATCACTCATCGCCCGTCCTTCGGCCCTCACGCCTCGCCGTCCTCATACTGTCGGACACAAGTCCGTGAGCAATCAAGTGGGTGTTTTTGCGATTCACGACGGTACTCACCCGAGCAGACAACGAGCGTGTTCAATTTCTTGTGTCCGGCAGTATCACTCCTCGTGATCGTGATCCTCGTGTTCGTCGGTGTCGTGGTCGTGTCCGCCCGGAGTGCCACCGGCAACGAGGGCGTCGTGATCGCCCTCGATCATATCGAGGTTCTTGAGGTTGTCTCGTTCCTCGAAGTTCTCCACGGCGTCTTCCAGATCGGCCTGTGTCAGCGTCGTCCGGTCCTCGGTGAGCGCTTCGAGAACGGCCTCGCGCAATACGAGTCTGAGGTCGCTGCCAGTCAGGCCCTCGGTCATATCGGCCAGGGCGGTCGGATCGAAATCGTCGATGTCCATATCGCGCGTGACTACCCGGAGAATGTCCGATCGCATCCCGGGATCGGGCTTCGGGAAGTTGACAATCTCGTCGAACCGTCGCCAGGCCGCTGCGTCGAGTTGGTGGGGATGGTTCGTCGCTCCGATGAGGAGGACATCGTCCTGGATCAGACTGACCTCGTCGATGGACTTCAGGAGGGTATTGACCGCGCGCTTGATCGCGGCGTGTTCGTCACTGGAGCGAGTCTTCGCGACGAAGTCGAACTCGTCCATGAAGAGAATACACGGCGAGAGGCGCTTGGCAACCTCGAAGGTTTTTTCGACGTTTTTCGCCGTTTCGCCGAGATACTGTGAGGTGATCATCGACAGTTTCACCTCGACGAATGGCAGGTCGAGTTCGTGGGCGAGACCTCTCGCGACGCTCGTCTTCCCCGTCCCCGGCGGCCCGACGAAGAGGAGTTTCCCGATCTCGCGGAGTCCGATCCTGGCGAGATAGTCGCGGTGTTCGATCGCCTGCACGAGTTTGTTGATCTCGTCTTCCTGATCTTCGGTCAACACCAGGTGTTCCATCCGGATTTCGACTTCTTCGGGCGCTCGAATGTCGACCAGATCGAGCATTTCCTCGGCCTCTTCCTCGTCGAAGTACTCTTCGAGGAGGTTGTCGATCCAGGCTCGATCGGCGCGGGCGGGTCGCGACTGTTCGCGCACGCGGTCGTACTCGATATCGTCGAATTCTGACTCGTATCGACGGGCGAGAACGGGATTGTCGGCGAGATCATCCGGATCGATCCGGTCCAGATACCACTCCTCGGCCATCTCGATGTCGGTCAGCGAGAGCGCGCCGTCGAAGTCGTCGTGGTCGGTGAACATCAACTCGCTCACGCTGTCCCACGGCGATTCGACGCCAGTCGCCTCGCGAGCCCCCTCGACGGTTGGCTGGACCGGACGTTCGATCTCACCGTTCTCCCAGTAGACCGCTCGATGAGCCGGGGGGAGGTCGTCCGGCTCGTTGGCCCGATTCTCGTTGTACGCGTGGGCTGTCAGCGCGTATCCGATGACGTCGGCGGCTCCGCTCATTCGCACTCCATTACTGTCGCCGGGTGGTTAAGAGCGTCGAAAATCTCAAATTACCGAAGCGATGTGTGATCACATCTCACCCCCGTTCGATCGATCCGACCGTCCCCGCTGCCACCATCGGCCCCGGTCGCTGGGCCGTCCCGTCTGCCTGCACCTCCGGGTGATCCCGACGTGCGTCGGTGGTCGACCGCCACAGCCGAGTGACCTCCCCCGAGAGTCGACCGTGGCGAAGATATTCGTCCGAGGACATATGCAGAGCCGTCCTCTCGTTCGATCCATGTCGCGAGCGTCGGCGTCCGACGGGTCTGTCGATCCCGAGATACTCGCCCGTCAGATATCCGATCGAGCCAGGTCCATCGAACGCCGCCAGGTCGAGGTCGCGATGACGAAACTCGACGACAACCACCGCGAAGCGGTCCTGGACCTTGCCGACCGACTGGTTAGCGAGTGTCTCGACGGGCCGATGGGTGCCCTCGAATCGGCGGCCGAGCGCGACGATACCGAAACCGTGCGCACGATCGCCAGGCTGTTCGACATCGCGAGCGAGGATATCGGCGAAATCGACGACCCCGGCCCGTCCGACGATTCCCGGACTGCTGAACAGCCTCTCGCCTCGTCCGTCGAGTGAGGATCGATCGCAAGAGGGCCAGATCACCGATCGATCGCAAGAGGGCCAGATCACCGATCGAACAGGGTCGCGACTCGCGAGAGCCATCCGAGAAGGCGCCCACTGGATCGATCGGCGGTCGCCGTGATCTCGACGTGCCACTCGTCGGGGCCGACCTCCGTGGTGGCGTACTCGAAACCGCGATTTTCGAGCACGTCGTAGAGTGGTTCGGGTTCGAAGCTGTTGATCAACACCAGCGTCTCGCCAGCATCGAGGTCCGACAGCGCCGTCGTGATTGCCCCGAAGGGTTGCCCGTCGATGTCACGAACATCGAGGGTTGACGCCGACGAGGTATCCTCCGCGCACATGGCCGGTGATTGCCCGGTGGGCACGGTCAGTCTGTTCCCGAACAGATTCGGTAAGGTGGGCCCCTCTGCCGACTCTAGAGTTTCGGGAACGTCGCGACGAACTCGGTCGGCCCGACTTCTTCGAGTTCGTACCCCTCGGCATCGAAGGTCTCGATCTCGGCGTTCATAGAGATTGCGAGGCGGATGCCCCGACCCTCGAGGTCTGTCTCTTACCCATAATT
>JBDGTN010000038.1:3312-4667 GCA_042216835.1 Halococcoides sp. | reverse complement strand
CCTCGCAACCCTCGGCGGATCGATCGCGGGCGTTCTGATCGTCGCGGCGCTCGTCCTCGGCTGACGCGAACGGCGGTACAGCAGCGATACACTAGCGTTACAGCAGCGTTACAGCCCCGCTACAGCAGCGGTTCGACGAGATCGGTGCCAGCGTCGAGCAGGTCCGCCACGCGGGACTCGCTGTCGGCCTCGGCGTAGACCCGCAGTTTCGGTTCGGTTCCGCTCGGGCGGACCAGGAGCCATCCGCCGTCCGCGAGGACGATCTTGAATCCGTCGACGTCGTTGACGCGCTCGACCGGCGATCCCGCGACGCTATCGGGCAGGGCGTCGGCCAGCGCGTCGAGGACACTCTCCTTGCGGTCGTCCGGACAGTCCAGACTGGTCTTGTCCTGGACGATGTCGCCATGGGTCGCGAGCAACTCGTCCACGCGGTCGTCCAGCGGTCGCTCGCCGGTCGCGACCGCCGCGAGCAGACCCATCAGGACGCCGTCTTTCTCGCGGACGTGCCCGCGGATCGAGAACCCACCGCTCTCCTCGCCGCCCATCAGGGCGTCGTGATCGGCCATCGCCTGGGCGACCCACTTGAACCCCACGGGCGTCTCGATCGCCTCGGTGTCGTTGGCCTCAGCGACCCGGTCGATCAGCGATGTCGTCGAGACCGACCGGATCGCCGGTCCGGTGTCCGTTTCGAGCAAATAGTCGTAGAGCGCGGCGAACAGCAAGTTCTCGTCGAGGACGCCACGCTCGGGCGTGACGACCGCGACCCGGTCGGCGTCGCCGTCGTTGGCCACTCCCAGATCGGCGTCGTGGGTCTCGACGGCCTCGACCAGCCCCTGGAGGCGCTCGGGCGAGGGTTCGGGGTTGGTTCCGCCGAACTCGTCGTCCCGTTCACAGCGAAGGCGGTGGACGGTCGCTCCCGCGCGGTCGAGCAACCGATCGGTGTAGTCCCGGCCGCTCCCGTGCATGGCGTCGTAGACGACGGTCACGTCGGTCTCGCCGACCAGATCCAGCGCGTGGTCGGCGTACGTCTCGAAGGGGTCGAGCGTTCGGATGGTTCCTCGATGGGGCCGGGGCAATAGATCCGGCTCGCGGAGGTTGGCCTCGATCGCGTCGGTCACCTCGGGCAGGGCGGGCGTTCCGCTGTTGGGAATGAACTTCACGCCGTTGTATTCGGGGGGATTGTGCGAGGCGGTGAGCATCAGCGCGCCGGCGAGGTGGCGCTCGACGATCGCGTACGCCACCAGCGGCGTCGGCAGATCCCGATCGGGCACGTACACATCGTGGCCGTTGCCCGCGAACACCTCCGCGAGCGCGTCCGCGAAGTCCGGCGATGACGGCCGGGCGTCGTAGCCGAC
>JBDGTN010000038.1:0-3212 GCA_042216835.1 Halococcoides sp. | reverse complement strand
CGTGACCTTCCTCGGAACGAGCGGGGCCGTCCCGACGACCGAGCGCAACCCCTCGGCCGTGATGATCGAACGCGAGGGCGAGCGTCTGCTGTTCGATGCCGGGGAGGGCACCCAGCGCCAGATGATGCGGTACGGTACGGGCTTCGATGTCGAACACGTCTTCGTCACCCACCTCCACGGCGATCACGTCCTCGGATTGCCCGGACTGCTCCAGACCTGGGACTTCAACGATCGGACCGATCCCGTGGCGATCCACGTCCCGCGCGGGACGCGCGGACGAATCCGCCAGTTGATCGACGCGGTCGGCGAACCCTCGCTGCCGGTGGGCATCCACGAGGTCGGCGGTGGCGACGTGGCCCTCGACGCCGAGGAGTACAGCGTCGAGGCCGTCGAGACCACCCACCGCACCGCCTCGGTGGGCTACGCCCTCGTCGAGGACGACCGCAAAGGTCGGTTCGACCGCGAGAAAGCCGAGGAGGAACTGGGCATTCCGCCGGGGCCCAAATACAGTCGCCTCCACCGGGGCGAACCGGTCGACCACGACGGCCGGACGATTCAGCCAGACGAAGTCGTCGGGCCGCCCCGACCGGGTCGGCGCGTGGTCTACACCGGCGACACGATGGCGACGACCGCCGTCCGGGAGGCCGCTCAGGAGGCCGACCTGCTCATCCATGACGCGACCTTCGCCGAGGATCGCCGCGAGCGCGCCCGCACCACGGGCCACGCGACCGCTCGCGACGCGGGCGAACTCGCCCAGCGGGCGGACGCGAAACGGCTGGCGTTGACCCACATCTCGGCGCGGTACGCCGGCGACGCCGACCGACTCCGCGAGGAGGCGGCCGACGTGTTCGACGGCGAGGCCATCCTCGCTCGCGACGGCCTGGAGTTCGACGTGCCGTTCCCGGAGTGACTAGCCGAAGACAGGCAGGGAGACCCAGAGGAAATTCGGCAGGGAGATCCAGGGAGGAAGACTGTCCTCTCTCGATTATTTGCGAGGGAACTCTTCAGCGACGAGGCGATCGAGAAATCGGACCGATCAGGCTACTGCAAGGCCGTGCTCCTCGCGTGCGTGGTCGAGGAGCGCGTCCGTGGAGTCGAACTGTTCGCCGCACTCACAGGTGTGGTAGGCCGCCGACCGCTGTCGTGTGGCCATGCGCAACGGTACGGGGAGGACTATCATAATTCTTCGTGCTTTATTTCGTCTCCGTCTGACCGAATCGATTGCAGTACTGCGATTTTACATTTTATCGCTCGTGGGCGAAAGCAGGGTTTCGATCGCGTCGTCGAGGGCCGACCGGTCGACAACGGCGTCTGCCTCGGGATGGATCGGGGCGTCGGTTCGGACCTGGACCGCCCGGAGACCGGCCGCCGCGGCCCCCGCAACGTCGTTTTCGGGCCCGTCGCCGACGAAGAGGGTGTTCGCGGGGGCGACCTCGAGGCGATCGGTGAGTCGATCGTACACAGTGGGATCGGGTTTGCGGGCGTCGATCGATCCAGTGATCAGGGTCGCGTCGGCGACGCCCGACAGTCCGACGGCGTCGAGTTTGGCGCGCTGGGCCCGGACCGGACCGTCCGTACAGATCCCGACCGCCAGACCCCGATCGTGGACGGCCTCGATCGCCACCCGTGCGCTCGGAACCAGACACACGGCATCGGCCATCACCGAACAATAGGCGTCAGCGATCGCATCGGCCGCCTCGGGGTGGAGCCGCTCGAAAATGGGTTCGCGCGTCCGTGAAATAACGTCGGCCGGCGTCGCGTCGTGGGCCGCGAGATACGCCTCGCTGTCGATCGGATCGATGCCGACCGCTTCGCAGGCGTCCGCGAGCAGGTCGTCTCGATCGCGATCGGGGACGATCAGCGTCTCGTCGAGGTCGAATCCCACCGCTTCGATCGGCCCGTCGATCACGGCCGAACGCGGCGATCGAAACGCTTGTGACTATCGGTCCCGCGCCCCCGGCATGGGCTTTTTCGATCGGCTGTCCGATCGGATCGCATCCGTCGACAGCCTCGTCTCGGTCGGTCTCGATCCCGATCCCGAGCGGTTGCCCGCCGCCGTGGTCGATCGCGATCTGCCGCGGTGGGCGTTCAATCGACGTATTATCGACGCGACACACGAATACGCTGCAGCGTACAAACCCAACGCCGCGTTCTACGAGGATGCCGATGGCTGGCGCGCTCTCGAGGAGACGATCGCCTACGCCCACGGCAAGGGTGTCCCGGTCGTCCTCGACGCCAAGCGGGCCGATATCGGGAACACCGCCCGCCAGTACGCCAGATCGCTGGAGCAACTCGACGCCGACGCGATCACCGTCGCGCCCTACATGGGCCGGGACTCGCTCGCTCCGTTTCTCGACGCCGACGCGGGCGTGTTCGTGCTCGTGCGCACCTCGAACGCGGGCGGGGCGGACCTCCAGGATCTCGAACTCGACACGGGCGAGCGAGTGTACGAACGCGTCGCTGCGATGGCTGCCGGTCTGGACGGCGATGTCGGCCTCGTCGTGGGAGCGACCGCCCCGGAGGAACTGGCAACGGTCCGGTCGATCGCTCCCGATTGCCCGTTTCTAGTCCCGGGCGTCGGCGCCCAGGGCGGCGACATCACGGCGGCCGTCGAGTACGGTCTCGCAGACGGTGTCGGACTGGTCAACTCCTCGCGCGGCATCATCTTCGCCGGCGAGAGTGCCCCCTCGGAAGACGCCACCGATTACTTCGGCGCGGCTGGCGTGGCGGCCCGCCGGCTCCGTGACCGACTCGACGACTGTCGCAAAGACGGGGCTGGCGAATCGTGATCGGTCGGGCGACGACTGGGTTCGCTCCGACGTAACATTGACATACCGTCCGGTCGCTGTCCTATCCATGGGTCTGATGAGCAAAATCCTCGGGACGGCTGGCGGCACTCGTGGAACCGATGACTACGTCGAACTCGACGCCGGGGATTACTCTGCAGCTACGGCGGACGCGAACGAGCAGGTACACATCGCCCGCATCGGCGGGAAATCCGACATCGTCGAGATCAAAGATGCGATCTACGAGGGCGACATCGTCGTGGCCGACATCACTCGCCACACGACCGGTGACCGGACGATGGAACACATTACCGACGAACTCAAACAGGTCGCTCGCGAGGTCGGCGGCGACATCGTCCTCAAAGACGACGATCAATTGATCATCACGCCAGCAGGGACGGCGATCAGTCGCGAACGCCTCGATCG
>JBDGTN010000129.1:0-4703 GCA_042216835.1 Halococcoides sp. | reverse complement strand
CGTCCTCAACACCGCCGTCAGCCTCGTCGGCGGGATGGCAGGACTCCTCGCCGGATTCGTGCTGGCAATTCCCTTCGTGACCGTCGGCGTCCCCGTCGCGGCGATCGTGGTCGCCGTCGACGGTGGCCCGATCGCGATCGCGGGAATCGCCCTCCTCGGCGCACTCGTTGTGGTCTATTCGGTCCTCATGATCGTCACCAGTTTGCTGATCAACGTCCCACTCGAAACGTATCGCCGGTATTTCGTGTTGCTCGTGCTCGGCGATTTCAGCGACGAGTTCGACATCATTCCCGACCGCCGACCCGCGATCGAGGAGTAGTCGTCCGCTGGGCAGGGTGACGAACCGTCCTGGGAGGAGTCATCGTCCGAGCCCCAGCCACGGGCCCCACCTTCCAGCGACGAGTCCCGCTCTTCCAGCGATGAGTCCCACTCTTCCAGCCACGGGCCCCACCTTCCAGCGACGAGTCCCACTCTTCCAGCGACGACCCGCGAAGCGTTCCGGAATCGTTTTGGCCCGCCTTCGCAGAGGCCACATATGACCAGTCGCGAGGAGGCGATCGTACGTGCCGTCCGCCGGACGACGATCGGGGGGCGATGCTGATGGTCGATGTCGAATCGTTCGTCGAGGAGGCCCGCGCGGAGATCGCCGACGAGATCGGATCGGGCGAGGCGATCATCGCCCTCTCGGGCGGCGTGGACTCATCGACCGCCGCGGCCCTGGCCTACGACGCCGTCGGCGATCAGTTGACGCCTGTCTACGTCGATACCGGCCTGATGCGCAAAGGCGAGACCGACCAGATTCGGGAGACCTTCGCGTACATGGACTCGCTACGGGTGATCGACGCCCGCGACCGATTTCTCGATGCGCTGGAAGGCGTGACCGATCCCGAGGAGAAGCGCCACGTCATCGGCGAACAGTTCATCCGCGAGTTCGAAACCGTCGCCGAGTCGGTCGGCGCGGACTCCCTCGTGCAGGGGACGATCTATCCCGACCGGATCGAATCGGAAGGCACGATCAAATCCCACCACAACGTCGGTGGCCTCCCCGACGCAATCGACTTCGAGGGCATCGTCGAACCCATGCGCGACCTCTACAAAGACGAGGTCCGCGAGGTCGCCCGGCATCTCGATCTGGACGCGATCGTCTCCGAGCGCATGCCGTTTCCCGGGCCCGGACTCGCCGTGCGCATCGTCGGCGAGGTCACCGACGAGAAACTCGCCGTCGCGCGCGAGGCCACCCACGTCGTCGAAGACGAACTCGAATCGTACGACCCCTGGCAGGCCTTCGCGGCGGTGCTGGGCAAGGCCACGGGCGTGAAAGGCGACAATCGCGTCCACGGCTGGGTCGTCGCCGTCCGCTCGGTCGAGTCACGCGACGGTATGACCGCCCGCGCCCAGGAGATCGACTGGGAGACCCTCCAGCGCATCCAGTCCCGGATCACCGGCAGCCACGAATCGGTCGCGCGCGTCGTCTACGACGTGACCCACAAGCCCCCCGCGACGATCGAGTACGAGTGAGTTCGTGAGACTCAAATCAGTCGCCACCGCAGAGTGACCATGCACGTCGTTCTCGCCGGTCGCCACACCAACGGCCTCCAGACCGCTCTCGGCGACGCCGACTGTTCTGTCGAGCACATCGATATCGTCGATCGGTCCGCCCTCGACGACGCCGACATCGAATCGGCAGATGTCTACCTGCTGACCGATATGGAGCAGGCGACAACGATCGCCGTCGCGAAAGACTGCAATCCCGACGTGCGCGTCGTCGTCTACGACGACGCCGCGCTTCCGGACTTCGCGAGTCGCCAGACCGATGTGGCAGTCGATCCCGCCCTTGTCGATCCCGAGACGGTCGTCGAGACGCTCACCGACGGCGACGCGTAGCTTGGCGTTCGAGGACGACCCCGCCCGCGCCGACGGCGACGTCGACCGCGCCGCGGGTGACGGCTTTGAGGTTCGCGCCGCTGGCCGACGGCGAGGCGACCCACTCCGTGCCCGTGTACTCGTAGATCGCACCGCCAGCGCCGACCACGAGTCCCTCGTCGCCGGCGACTTCGACGTCGCGCAGGCTGGCGTCGCCGGTATCGGTCCGGACCCACTGCGACCCGTTCCAGTGGTAGATCGACCCGCCACCGCCGACGACCCAGACGTCGCTCTCCCCGTCCGAGTCGATACCGTAGAAATTGTAGTTGGCGTCGGCGATGCCCGCGCGGTTCCAGGTCACGCCGTCGGCCGTCTCGAAGACGCAGGTGTTTCCGTCGACGATGTGGCCCGCGAGCGGGTCGGAGTAGTCGATCGCGTTGATGTTCGACCCCGACCCCGGTGTGACGTAGTCCCAGGTGCCGGGCGCGCCGTTCTCGAAACTATAGTAGATCTTCCCGGAGTCACCCGCGACGAACACGTTCGCCGCGCCGGCTGCGCCCGTGACGGCGACGTCGTTGAAGTTGTTCGTCACGTCCATCGGCGCGGAGTGGTCGTCGAGGACGCCAGCGGTGACGTCGTACGCCCCGATCGCACCCGACGCGCCGACGACCCACAGCACCTCGCCGTCGTCGGTGACGTCCGCGCCGTACAGCGAGTTGCCGTTGCCGGTCGGGCCGCCGCCGATCAGCGTTCGCCAGCCCTCGGCCGTGCGTTCGAGGACGATCCCGCCGCCCGCGACCGCGTACCGGCCGTCGACCGTCGTCTCGACGTCGAAGACGGTGTTACCGGTCGGTGTCGGCACCGCCTCCCAGTCGGACGTGCTCGCCTGGACGCCGGGAACCGCGGTCGCGCCGACCGCGGTGGCTGTCGCACTGAGCATCGCCCGTCGGGACCAGGTCTGTCGGTCCATGACGGCCGGGTGTCACGACGCCAACCACTTCACCGCCAGGTCGAGTTGCACGCGATATCACGAGAAAACTCTCGCGTAAGGCGGCTTCACGCCGTGAAACAGCCGGAACGTGTCACTCCGTGGTATCGAATGACAGGGCCGCGTCGTTGATGCAGTAGCGCTTGCCCGTCGGGTCGGGGCCGTCCTCGAAGACGTGACCGAGGTGGCCCTCACAGGTGGCACACACGACCTCTGTGCGTTCCATGCCGTGGGATCGATCGGGACGGGTCTCGACCGCGTCGGCGTCGGCCACGTCGGCGAAACTCGGCCAGCCAGTCCCCGAATCGAATTTCGCGTCGCTGTCGAACAGGACCGCTCCACAGCCCGCACACCGGAACAGGCCGTCCTCGTCGACCTCGAGCAGGTCGCCGCTGAATCGCGGTTCGGTCGCGCCCTCCCGGAGCACGCGATAGGCCTCTTCGGAGAGGCGCTCGCGCCAGCCGGCGTCCGTCTCGGGGAGATCGTCTGGATCGGACATATCGAGCCGACGTGGGCCAGCGCAAAGAGCGCGGGCCTCCCGGCAGAATCGGTACACTCACGGGCAATCATGGCCCCACCGCCGACATGGAGCGCACGGACGTCGACAGCGCACTCGGGCGACTCTCACCAAAGGGGACGGTCGTGGTGACCGTCGGCGGCGACCGACCGAACGCGATGCCCGCAAACTGGTGGACCCGAACCTCACACGACCCGCCGATGCTCGCGGTCAGCGTCGGTCACGGGCGATACACCCACGAGTTGCTGGCGGAGAGCGACGCGTTCGGCGTCGTCCTCCCCGGCGAGCATACCGCGAGGCCGTCCGGGCGTGGGGCGAGCAGTCGGGCCGCGACGTCGATAAATTCGACCGCGACGATGTCGCCGTCGAGGTCGGCGAGACGGGCGTCCCGCTGCTGGCCGGGGCCGCGGCGAACTTCGAGTGCTCGATCGACGGGCGTCTGGCGACCGGGGACCACACCATCTTCGCCGGAGAAATCGTCGCCGCGCACGTCGATCCGTCGGTCCATAGCTCGCTGTACGATCGCGGCGTCTCCGACGACAGCGAGCGGTTCGTCGCTCTCGGCCCGGGAGACCTGCACGATCGATCCCAGTGAACCGATACGTTCCGAAATACGTAAGCCAGAGAATCGGCAATAGTTTCCTGATCGATGAGCGTCGAATCGAGTATGGGAGTGGGCACTGAATCGAACTGGGGCGATCCCGGAGCGCTGGGATTTGCGCCGCTGGCAGGAATCAACCTCGTCTTCATGGGCGTCTTTTTCGGCTGGTGGGGAGAGGCCACCTACCTCCCGCTGGTCGCCGTCGTCGGGTTCGTCGGCGGGATCTGCCAGTTCGCGGTGGGCCTGATCGAACTCCGCCGCGACGATCCGTGTGCGGGCACGCTGATGGCCGCGTTCGGGATGATGTTCATGTGGGGGCCAGGGATAATGCTATTCCTCGAAGCCATACTGCCGTCCGTGACACAGGTCGATCCGCTCTTTGGCGCGTGGAACCTCTTTCTGGGCGTGCTCCTCGCCACGTGGTCGGTCGCACTGATTACCAAGCCCTGGTTCGAGTTCCTGATCGGCCCCTACGGCGGTGCAACGCTGATTTCGGCGGGTCTCCATCACGTCGCCGGCCTCGATCCAGTCGTGCCGGGTGTCTTTTTCGCGGGCCTGTTCGGATGGGGACTGTACATGCTCATACACAGTCTCGGCCGGCAGTCCGGCATCGAGATTCCGCTGGGCCGACCGATGATTGCGATCCTGGGCGCCACCGATTCCATGGCGACGAACGCACCGACATCGGGCGATTGACGAGTCCAGTCGACCGTCGTTGCGAGTCCAGTCGACCG
>JBDGTN010000159.1:0-4711 GCA_042216835.1 Halococcoides sp. | reverse complement strand
ATGGCCAACGCCCACCAGTTCGACGGGATCGTCGCGCTCGCCTCGTGTGACAAGATCGTTCCGGGCATGCTCATGGCGATCGCTCGACTGGACATTCCCGCGATCGTCGTCACCGGCGGGCACATGGCTGCCGGCGAGTTCGACGGCGAACCGGCGGATCTCGTCACCGTCTTCGAGGGGGTCAGCCAGTACGAGGAGGGCGAAATCGGCGACGAGGAGTTGTACGACCTCGAATGCTCGGCCTGTCCGGGCGAGGGGTCGTGTGCGGGGATGTTCACCGCAAACACGATGGCCTGCGTGACCGAAACGCTGGGGCTCTCCTGGACGGAGTGTGCGACCCACGGCGCGACCGACCAGCGCAAATTCGACATCGCCCGACAGAGTGGCGAACAGATCCTGGAGTTGGTCCGCGATGATCGCCGTCCCTCCGAATTTCTCACGAGGGCGGCGTTCGAGAATGCCGTTACGGTCGATCTCGCACTCGGCGGGTCGACGAATACGATGCTCCACATTCCGGCGATCGCCCGGGAGGCCGGTCTCGACGTGACGCTGACCGATTTCGAGGCAATCGCCGAGCGCACGCCGCATCTCGCACACATGAGTCCGGCGGGCCCGTGGCGGATGGAACACCTGCGCGATGCGGGTGGCCTGCCCGCACTCTACCACCGAATCGAGGATCTCCTCCATCTCGATCGGCCGACCGTCGAGGGCCGAACGATCGGCGAGCGCCTCGCGACCGCCGACCCGCCAGCGGGCGAGGTGATCCAGCCCCGCGACGACCCGGTCCACGCGGAGGGCGGGCTTTCAGTCCTTCGTGGGAATCTCGCACCCGACGGCGCGGTCGTCAAATCGGGCGCGATGGACGATGCGATGTTCCAGTTCGAGGGCCGGGCCCGCGTGTTCGAGTCACAGCAGGCGATGCTCGACGCCTACCACGACGGCGCGATCGAACCGGGCGATTTCGTCGTGATCCGCTCCGAGGGACCGAAAGGCGGGCCGGGCATGCCCGAGATGCTCGAACCGACCGCGAAGATCAGTGGATCGCCTCGCCTCTCGGGCGAGGTTGCCCTGCTCACCGACGGGCGCTTTTCGGGGGGCACGCGGGGTGCGGCGATCGGCCACGCCAGCCCCGAGGCGGCGGCGGGCGGCCCGATCGCGCTCGTCGAAGACGGCGACACGATCCGGATCGACGTGGACGACGGCGAGTTGACCCTCGATGTCTCCACGGCGGAGTTGCGAGAGCGGGCCGCCGACTGGGAGCCTCCCGCGATCGACGCTTCGGGCGCGCTCGAACGGTTCGCGGCGCTGGCGACGAGCGCGGCGACCGGCGGCGTACTGGCAGTGCCGGACCTGCCCGACCCCTCGATGGAGATTCCCGTCCGGGACGTGGACGGGGACGGCGACTGATAGTGATTGCTGCGAGTCGTTTCCGCTGTGATGGCCCCGATCGGGGATGGTGGCCGGTGACCCGGCGTCTTTCGACACCATCGCTGAAACGAATCGCAGTACTCACCATGATTCCCACGCGCCGTCGACCGGGCCTGCGGCACAACGGTTTTGACGCGCGGGCGTGTGTGGCTTCGACCGATGGGAAAGAAAACCGTCCTCGCAATGGCCCTGCTCGCACTGGTCGCACTGCTGGCGTACAAGATCGCTATGCGGTGATCCGTCCCTAGCGACGACGGCGGTATCGTTCGAGGAGGTTCCGATCGCGCGTCTCGGGTGGTAGCTCCTCGAACCAGGCCGCATCCAGGATCTCGTCGTCGGGATCGTCGATCGTCGGTTCGACCCGCTTGGAGACGGCTTCGTACACCGGCAGGACGCCCCAGGTCTGGTGGCCCTCGCTGTAAAACTGGACGCGCCCGAGGAGTCCGAGTCCGTCGATATCGACCTCGACCCCGGCCTCTTCGTCGAGTTCGCGAATCGCCCCCTCGCGAATCGTCTCGTCGTCGTGAATCTGTCCGCCGGGAAGGACCCACCGATCGAGCCCCGACTGCCTGACGAGCAAAATCTCGTCCGATGGCGTCCGAACCAGCACCTGAGCGCCATACGGCAGACCGTTCTCGCGGATTCTGTCGACGATCGTCTGGAAGCGCGATCGGGAGACGTGCCGCTCAAGATCGAACGCCAGGGGATCGTCGTGGCGCTCCCGAAGGCGGTGTGTGGTCCGCTCGGCTTGCTGGGCGGCCTCGTCGGCCAGGTACCAGAGACGATCGACGCTGGTCATCGCCCCGTGAAGCGCCCCGGTGTGGCCGCCACCCCTCGACGAACGATCCCTGCTTCGCTCATGCAGGGCATTGACCGTTCTCGACCATAAGTGTTGGACCGGCCGTCGCGACACCGACCAGCGCCTGAAGGTCGTGGGTGGCACTCGGCCCCGTGAGCGAAACGGACCGCTCTGGGGCGAATCGATCGTCGACCTGAACCACCCGATCGACCACCGCGACCGCGGGAGTTTTGATCGGCCCTCTCCTCGCCCCGGTATGGACGACGGCGTCCGGTGCTGGCTGGTCGAGCGCGACTACTACGACGAGGACCTGATCACGCTCGTCTATGCCACGATCGACGGCCGTCGACAGGTGACCCAGCAGAAATCCGCCGCGCTGTTGCGCGGCCAGGCCATCACGGCCGCGATATCGGTCGATCCGGATCGGCTGGAACCGGTCCCCGACGCCGATCGCAACCGGTACGCCAGCGAGGCCCGCCGGATGGCCGACCGCCACGACCCCGACGACGAGGTCTGACTCCATCCGGGATCGTGGCCATTGAAGTGACGGCCCCCCAAGGCCGGGTATGGCGGTCATCGAGATCGAAGGGCTCGTCAAACAGTATGGGACTGTTACAGCCCTCGACGGCATCGATTTGACGGTGGAATCGGGGGAGGTGTTCGGCTTTCTCGGGCCCAACGGCGCGGGGAAATCGACGACGATCAACATCTTGCTGGACTTCGTCCGCCCGACCGCGGGATCGGCCCAGGTGTTCGGGATGGACGCCCAGGAAGAGAGCGTCGCGATCCGCGAGCGGACCGGCGTTCTCCCGGAGGGCTATCAGGTCTATCAGCGCCTCTCGGGGCGCGAACACATCGAGTTCATCGCTGACTCGAAGAACGTGGCCGTCAATCCCGACGAAATCCTCGATCGTGTTGGCCTGGCCGACGATGCCGACCGACGGGCCGGTGGCTTCTCGAAGGGGATGTGCCAGCGACTCGTGCTTGGCATGGCACTGGTTGGCGATCCAGACCTGCTCATCCTCGACGAACCGTCGTCGGGGCTGGACCCCTCGGGCGTGAAGCAGGTCCGTGACATCGTCGCCGAGGAACAGGCCCGGGGCACGACGGTGTTTTTCTCGAGTCACATTCTCAGCCAGGTCGAAGCCGTCTCGGACCGGGTCGGCATCCTCCACGAGGGGCACCTCGCCGCGGTCGACACGATCGATGGTCTGCGGTCGGCCGTTGGGGATCGAGCCACACTCGAAATCGAAACCTCCTCGCTCACCGACGAGGCCGTCGACGCCGTCGCTGCCCGTGATGGCGTGTCGGGCGTGACCCGGGAGTCCGACGAAATCGCAGTCACTGTCGAGGACCGCGCGAAAATGGCGGCCCTCCGAACGCTCGATGACCACGGCGTCACGATCGAGGACTTCCATACCGGCGAGTCCGACCTCGAAGATCTATTCATGCATTACACGGAGGGAGACCAATGAACGTCACACCACCCAGCGAGCGCGCACTCGTCGTCGCGAAAAAAGACTTCCTGGACGCCGCACGATCGAAACTCCTGATCGGGTTGGGGATATTCTTCGTCATCGCCGAAGTCATCATGACGCTCATCGAGGCGAAGATCCTGATTCCGGTCATGAACGCTGGCGAGGGAGCGACGGCCGCGGAGGTCACTCGTTCGATCGCCGGCCACTCCGTCATGTTCGTGGGGTTCGTCGCCGTCCTGATCGCCTATCGATCGATTGCGGGCGAACGAGCCTCTGGAAGTCTGAAAATCCTGATGAGTGCGCCCCTCTCCCGGTCAGATATCGTCCTCGGGAAGGTGCTCGGGCGGTGGGCGGTCCTGGCGCTCCCGCTCACCGTCGGATTCAGCGTCGCAACCATCCTCGGGTGGATCCTCGTCGGCGGCATCGATATTCCTGCCTTCCTGCTCGGACTGTTCGCAGTCGTTGCATTCGCCTTGACCTACGTTGCGATCGTCGTCGCGCTCTCGGCCTCGATCGGGTCGACGATGCGTGTCGTCGCCCTCTCCGTGTTCCTCTTCTTGTTCTTCCAGTTCATGTGGGATTTCGTCCCGACGATACTGTACCTCGGAGTCGAATACATCCAGCAAGGGGATTCGGTGCAGATCGGGGCGTTGCTGACGAAAGACTGGCCTGCCTGGACGTTCCTGTTCAACGCGATTTCACCGAACGCGGCGTTCGACACCTCGATCAATCTCGTCACGGGTCGCGAGGTTGCCCCGCCGCTGCACCCGGTCGTCGGGAGTATATTCAGCTTGATCGGTCTCATCCAGGCGCCCTCGGTAACTGACACCTGGTACGCGACGAACTGGCTCGGTCCGATCTCACTGTTGCTCTGGACCGTCCTCAGTGTGGCCCTCGGATACGTCCGGTTCGAGTTGGCCGACCTCTGAGGCCGACCAATCGAGCGATTCGCCGAGCCGTTATCCGAGAATCGGTGAGCAATCGGTCCCATCCCGAGGCGATTTAC
>JBDGTN010000095.1:0-4713 GCA_042216835.1 Halococcoides sp. | reverse complement strand
GGTCCCGGGATGTTCGATCGTCCTGGTCCCGGGCGGTCGGGTCCGTTTCGCGCTCGCGATCCGGGGGCGAACGCCGTCCGCTGCCGGCGGCCGAATCGTCCGCCGACTCGCGCCCGGAACGGCCGGTATCGCGATCTGGTTCGGCACTCTCGGTACTCGACCGTTCCTCGTCGGCGTCGGACTCGGGGCGGGCTCCCGATCCGGAGCGGGAGCGGTCTGTTCCGCTCGATGCGAGCGGATCTTCGGCGGGGCCGTCGGGGGTGTCACTCGCTTCTGAGTGTGCGTGTCTCTCGCCCGCTCCGTCGGCGGGCGAGGTATCGTCTGCGGGTCGGTCGGAGCGGTCGTCTCGGCCGTTCGAGCCGTCGGGACCGGGCCCGCTCGCCGTCCCCTCGTCGGTGCTGGCGGTTCGCTCGCCCCTCTCGTCTGTGGATGGGTTCTCGGTCGTTTCGAGCGGGTCGCGACCCGGCGAGGCGTTTCGATTGCCTGTGGCGTCGGAGGGACCGTCACCCGCCGTCGAGGCCGTCTCGCTCGCGGCCGAGGCGTCCCCGGCCGCGTCGAGGTCGCGCACGTCGATGTCGACCTGGTGGACCTCGAAGATGCCCACCTCGTCGTCGGCCAATTCGAAGGCCTCCTCGTCGGTGATGAGTCGCTCGCTCTGGCCGACGAAGGCGACGCTGGTCGATCGCCCGCCGTGGTAGACCACGTAGTAGTCGCCGCTGAGGACGTTATCGGAGAGTTCGATGTAGCCCGTGAAACCGGCATCCGAGAGGCGACGATCGACCTCGCTGATCGCCGTGTCTTCGGTGTAGTACTTCGCTCGTGGCTCCTCGGTGCGCTCCTGCATGACCGCAAGCAGCGGGAGCGCCTCCGAGGGGGCGCGGTAGGCCGTGCCCGCCGCGTCGGCGACGGTGTCGAGGGTGCCGTCGATCACGCCGACGATCCGGCCGTCGAGAAAGCACGCGGTCCCGCCCGCGGTCCGGACGAGCCCGGTGAACGACCGGTCTGCGAGGCGCTCTAACCCCTCGGTGCCGCCGTCGAAGGGGACTTCCTCCCAGTCGTCGACGCGATCGACCGTGCGCGTCGTCATCGTTCGTACAGTATCGGCCAAGCGACGCAAATACTTTGTGAAGGGGTGGGTGCCGTCATGCGGTCGAACGGTGTCTTCCGAACCGATCGGGTGGGGTCGCTGTGAGCGAGTGTCGCCGCTCTCGAACTGTCGTGTCCGGTGGTTATTTTTTCTCGTCGTCAGAACTGCCGCTCGAACGATGACTGCGATCCACGAACGACCGGCGGTCCTGACTGCCGTGGCGGTGGCCCTCCTCGTGGTCGGGCCGGGGGTCGTGACGGCGTCGACCGCCCCATCCGACGCGGCTGGCATCGCCTCGAATACAACGCTCGAACCGGTGGTCGGCGACCGATTGCCGACCGATCCCAATGGCGACGGCCTGTACGAAGATATCGACGGCGACGGTCGGTGGACGTTCGTCGACGTGAATACCTTTTTCCAGCATGCCGACCGGCCGGTGATCACGAATCACACTGCCGCCTACGACTTCGAGGGCAACGGCAAGATCGATTTCCAGGACGTGATGGCACTGTTCCTGGAGCGCTACGACGGTGACGGCGACGGCCTGACGACCAGCGAGGAGCGCGACCGCGGGACGGATCCGCGTCTGGCGGACACCGACGGGGATACCGTCGGCGACGGTCGCGAGGTCGAGACCGGAACGGATCCGATGGTCGTGAACGTCGAGGCGGCGGGCGTCGAGTGCGGCGGGACCTGTACCGTCGGTAATCGATCGATCGCCGTCGGTCCGTCAGATCCGATCACGGCCGCGGGCCCGCGACGCACCGGTCCGCGACGCCCGCCCGCTCCCGATACCAGTTACTCGGGTCCGATCGATCCCGCGGATGCCGACATCGTCGTGGCGCCGAACGGGAGTGGCGATGCGACGACGATTCAGGGGGGCGTGAATCTGGCCACCGCAGGTGATGTCATCTACGTTCGAGGAGGCATCTATTCCGGGCCGGTCCGTGTCGATGAGTCAGTGACGATCGTCGGGCCGCACGCGACGATCGACGGATCGAACACTGCGCGGGATTTCCACGCTTTCAATATCACCAGTAATCTTACGATCGTGGGCGTGACCGTGGCCGACTACGCACGAGCGTTCGATCAGACGGCTCCAGTTTCGTCAGTCACGATTCGGTCCGTGACCGTTCGAGGGACCGAACACCTGGTGAGTGCATCTGGATCGGCTGCAGACTGGACGATCGAGAACGTTTCCACGACCGGGGGCGGAATGATCGAGGCAGGTCAGTCGAGCGGTGACTGGTCGCTGTCCCGCGTCGAAATCGACGTGAACGGGGCCGTGAACGCGATCTGGGCCGACGGGTCGACCGGTGACTGGCGCCTCTCTCGCGTTCGGATCGCGCTCGGTGAGGCGAGTAATGCCGTTAGAGCGCCTGAAACGGCCGGGAACTGGACGCTCTCGAACGTCGCGATCCGCCTCGGCGATTCGAGCAATGCCGTGGCCGCCAGAGGCGCGGCGGGTCGCTGGCGGATCTCGGCGGTCTCGATCACCGCCGGCAATGCGAGTTCCGGGATCAACGCCGGTGGCGCGACTGGATCGTGGACGCTCTCGGACCTGTCGATCGACCTTGGAACGTCGAGCAACGCCATTCTGGCCGGTGGTGGCAGTGCTGACTGGTCGCTGTCTGACGTGTCGCTGTGGGTCGGGGAGTCCGGAAACGCGATCTACGCCACGGGATCGTCGGGGAACTGGACGATCAAGCGGGCCGATATCGGGGGTTCGCCCGCGGGGAGCAACGGCATCTTCGGCGTCGGTGGCTCTGAATCGGTCCGGATCACCGAGACCGCCGTCGATGTGGGCGGCTGGGCACTCTCGGTGCAGGGCGGGACGGACCGACTGACCGTCTCGAACGTGACGCTGTCGCCTGGATCGACGGGCTATGGCATCGCCGCGGGCGCGATCGACGAGCGGGTCCGACTTTCGACGGTCGCCGTCGACGGCGGTGGTCGCGCCGTTGACCTCGGTGGTCAGGCAGACGGATGGATCGACGGTCTCAGCGTCACGAACGCCAGTGCCGGTGTCACGGTCAAGAGTCCGGACAGCAACTGGACGATACAGAACGTTTCGGTGAACGTGACGGGCCGTCCGATCGTCGTGACGGGAGCGCGGACCCTCCGCCTTTCGAACGTCGTCGCCCGGGGAGGCTCGGACGGGATCGTCCTCGAATCGATCGGGCACTCTGCGTCGGTGACTGACGCTATCGTCGAGACCGATGGTCGTGGGATCGTCGCCGTCGGAGCCGCGGACTGGACGGTGGAGAATGCGCTGATCAGGGACGCGCGCTATGGCATCGACACGGCGGGCGCATCGGGGTCGTGGTCGATCTCGTCGGTATCGGTCCTGAATGCCTCGACGGTCGGGTTCAATCTGGGCGCTGTCTCTGGCCAGTGGACCCTGTCGGATCTCCGCGTGAGTGAGACGCCCCGGGCGATCGTTGCCAGCGGGTCGAATGGAACGCTGGCCGTCACGGAGAGCGTCTTCCGGACCGGTGAAACCGGCATCGTTATTCGCGACGGTGGGGGTCCGCCGCTGAACCTCTCGATAGCTCACTCCCGGTTCCACGATTTCGGCGTCGGGATCCGGGCCGAATCGGCCGGTCTCGACCGCGTCCGGGCAACGGAATTCCGCGGAGTAGACGAGGCGATCAATGCGACCGCAACGACGGCGACGATCGACGCGCGCGGCAACTGGTGGGGGTCCGATGGCCTGACCGAGACGGACACGGCGGGGCCAGTGCTGACCGGGAACGCCTGTGACGAGCCCTGTGCTGGGGATATACGCATAGCGGGCGTCTCTCCCGGCGATATTCTCCCGACGGCCAGTCTGGCGACCCACGAGGGCGTCGCCGTCTGGCACCAGCGGGTCGGAACGACGGAGAACGCGACCATCACGATCGAGTACGAGACGACCGCGCTCGGCGAGAACGCGTCCGTCGCACTTATCGCGGGCCCGAACGCCGTGCCGCGGATCTGGGATCTCGATCCGTCGACAGCGGGCACCGTGACTCGCGTCCTCAACGTCGATCGAGACGACCGGTCGGCCGATCTCGCGGGTCGGCGGGTGACGATGATCCTCGAAACGACCAACGCCCGGGCGACGGTCTCGAACGTCACGGTCGGGTGAGGGTCCGTCGGGGCACGGTCGCGAGTCCGACCACGGCGATAGCCTTTATCGATCTGCGCTCCGAACGCCGACCGTGAGCCGAGCGCCCCGTTTCAAGATCGCCGACACCGCCCAGCAGATCGTCGGCGGGTTTTTGCTGGCGGGCCCGTTCGTCGTCACCGAGGAAGTCTGGCGACTGGCGGCGACGATGACCTGGCTGCACGGCCTCGCCGCGGTCGCCCTCGTCGGCGCGATCGGGTATGGCGCGCTCTATGGGGCCGACGACGACCGCGATCCCGATGTCGAGGCGGAAGTCGGAGGCGTCCCCCTGCGCTTTCTGTCGTTGATGGGCGTCGCCTTCGGGTCGGTCGCGGTGCTCGCGACGCTCGTCGCCGCCCCCGATCACTTTCTGGCCGACGTGCCAGCCGATCAGCACCTTGCCGTGACCGTCCGGGCGATCAGCGTCGGCGCGATCTTCAGCGTCGTCGGGGCCGCGACCGCCGACAGCGTGTTCTGA
>JBDGTN010000152.1:0-4714 GCA_042216835.1 Halococcoides sp. | reverse complement strand
GCCTTCGTTTCGCGAGCGGACAGATTGGCGTCCACATGGATCGCCCCTCGACGGTGTTCTCGCTCGATCAACTGCGAGCACTCGTGAGTCGGTGATCGACGGGCGTCACGTCAGGCCGATTCGGCCCGATACCGGACCACGGAGACCGACTCGATCGCGTCGAAGTCATCGGCTGCCCCCACGAGGAGCGTTCCATCGACGTGAGCGGCGGTCCCGAGTGCGAACGCGTCGCCGAGCGACGGGGCGTGTCGATGCTTGAAATCGGCGGCCTGTCGCCAGACAGATTCGGTGTCGATGCGACGAATCCCGCTCTCTTCGAGGATGTCGATAACGGCGTCAGCACGACCCGCCCCGTCGATCGATCGAACGACATAATGTACTTCTGCGAGATTGACGGCGGAGATGTAGCCGTCGACGGCCCCTTCGACCGCCGCGACGTATCGCTCTACGGTGTCGCTGCCCGGTTCGTCACAGAAGTACGCCACGAGTGGTTCAGCATCGAAGACGACCGCGTCGGGCAGATCGGTCATTGCTGGCCGTCGCGGTCCCGGAGCGCCGCCTCGCGCGCGACGTCTCGCTCGCGTTCGTCGTCCAACCGCTCGGTCGCCGTCCGTCCCTCCTCGTCGGTTTCGCCCGCGAGGACGCCCCGGAGGTCGGTGATCGACGTGATCGGACGGACGACGATCTCTCCGCCCTCCGTTCGGACAAACTTCACCCGGCCGGGCGTCTCGATGCCCAACTCGTCGCGAAACTCCTTCGGAATCGTCGCCTGTCCGCGCGAGGATACCGAAACAACGGTTTCAGACTCGGACGAGCTCATACATTTTCTATTCATTACTTCGCACGTCTCATGGATAAGTGTCGTGGTGGCCTCCCCTCTCCGGCTCAGGCTGCGGCGCTGGTGGGTGTCCAAACTATCTCCACAACAGTCAAGACCGGTCAGCGTGCCAGTCTCGGTATGGTCCCGCCGATCGATCTGCTCCTGTTCGACCCCGAATCGTTTTTCGAGAGCGAGAAGTGGAACCGCTGGGCTGGCCCCGCGGCCGTCCTCGGAGTCCTCGTTGTCGTCAGGTTGCTGGCTGCCTATCCGGCTTATCAGATAACTCATCAGATGGTGGGTGGGCTGCGGGGCGGATCGATAGCCGTCTTCATCAGTATCGGCACCGTGGTTCTCCTCGCCGTTCTCGTCCCAGTGTACTGGCTGCTGGTCTCCGTGACGGCCTTCGGTGTGGGATCGTGGTTCGATGGCGACGGCGGCTTCTCCATGACAGCGCAGGCCATCGCGTGGGGATTCGTCCCACACGTGATCGGCACGCTCGTGAGTGTTGCCCGCGGATACATCCGATATCTGCGCATGGAGGTGCCCCACATCACTGCCGAGATGAGCCGACAGGAAATTCAACAGCTCGCCGGTCAGGTCAGAGGCGAACCGACCGATCCGATCAATCTGATCGTGACGCTCGTCGGGCTGGTGATGTTGTTCTGGAGTGGGTACCTCTGGACGGTCGGCATCGCGGAGGGCCACGGCATCGAGCGCCGACACGCGGTGATCGCCGTCGCGCCGTGGATCGCGCTGCCGCTTCTCGTAACGGTCGTCCGATACGTTCTCGCACTCGTGTAGTCGGTCCTCACTCACCGAGTGAAACCTCGACTCGCCCGCGCTCGTCGCCGACCGACCGCCCGACGACCGCCTCGAAGGACTGGTCGGGCCAGGCCCATGCGCCGGCCTCGGGCTCGTAGATCGCGCCCGCGCGCTCTGGCAGATCGACCGTGACGGTTCTGGACGCGCCACTGTCGAGTTCGATCGCGTCGAAGCCCACGAGCTCTCGGGGTGGCCGCTCGACCGACGGATCGATGGGATCGAGATACACCTGGACGACCTCGCGGCCGGCCCGTTCGGCGGTATTCTCGATATCGATGTGGACTCTCTCATCTTCGACGCGTGGCTCGCCGTAGGCGAACTCGGCATACGAGTGGCCGTGACCGAACGGATAGAGCGGGTCGATATCGGCGGCCTGGAAGTGCCGGTAGCCCACGTGGAGGCCCTCGTCGTGGCTGACCACGTCGTCGACGCCGGGGTAGGCCTCGGGCGCGGTCGCGGGATAGTCGTCGGGTTGGTGTGCGAACGTCGCGGGCAAGCGACCGCCGGGATCGTGATCTCCGAACAGGACATCCGCGAGCGCGAGCCCGTCGGCCTGGCCGGGATACCACGTCGCGAGAATCGCGTCGACGCTCTCGACCCACGGCATCGCGATCGGGCCAGCCGATCGGACGACGACGATCGTCCGGTCGGCCGCGGTCGCGACCCGCGACACCAGTTGGTCTTGCTCGCCGGGCAGCCAGAGCGGGCGATCCTCGCCCTCGGTCGCGTTGTCCTGGACGACGACGACCGCCACGTCGGCAGCACTCGCCGCGGCGACCGCCTCGTCGCTGTCGGCGCTCTCGCCGCCGAAGTCGAGGCCGTCGAACGGCGAGGCGGCCATCGTCGCGGTCTCGAATGGCTCGTGCCCGTTCTCGACGCGCACGCGCGTCTCGGCGCCGGCCCGATCGCGGACGCCGCTGACGGGATCGATCGTCGTCGCTGGATCGACCGCCGAGGAGCCTCCGCCGCCGACCTTCGCGCGATCGACGTTCGGGCCGATCATCGCGATATCGCCCGGATCGTCCAGCGGAAGGACGCCATCGTCGTCGAGGAGGACCATCCCGCGGCGCGCAATCCGCCGGGCGAGCGCATCGTGGTCGTCCGTCTCCGGCGCGGGTCGGGCGCCGTCGCGGATGCCGAATCGGTCCATCGTCGCGAGAAGTCGGCGGACCGAGCGGTCGAGGACTGCCTCGTCGACGCGGCCGTCCTCGATGGCCGCCCGGAGCGGCCGATCGAACTGGGGTTCGACGAAGAGGTTGGGATTGGCGTGATCGGGCAGCCACGGCGTCATCAGCAGGCGAGCGATGCGGCGGCGAGGCAGCCACTCCCACTCGGGCAGCGTGTCGATCAGTCTCGTGATGGGGTTCGTATCGGAGAGGTGCCACTCGTTGACGGGCATCCCCGGCATTTCGCAGTCGAGGCCCGCGGTCGCCGCGCGGGGCCCGTCGGTCGTGGCCCACCAGTCCGAGACCACGGCCCCCTCGAAGTCCCACTCCTCGCGGAGCAGATCGGTCAAAAGCGTCTCGTTTCGGGTCATCGGAGTACCGTTGACGCCGTTATAGGCGGCCATGACCATGCCAACGTCGGCCTCCCTGACGGCGGCCTCGAACGGGCGCGCGTACAGTTCTCGAAGCGGGCGCTCGTCGATGCGGTGATCGACCTGAAACCGCCGGTCTTCCTGGACGTTGGCGACGAAGTGTTTCGCGGTCGCGATCGCTCCCGTCGACTGGATGCCCTCGATCGTTCCGACGGCGAGGCGACTCGTCAGGTGGGGGTCCTCGCCGTAGTACTCGAAGGCCCGGCCGCACTGGGGAACCCGGAGGAGATTGAATCCCGGTGCGAGCACGACATCCTGATCTTTCTGGCGGGCTTCGGTCGCCAGCGCAGCACCGAACTCGCGGGCCAGCGCGGGGTCCCAGGTGGCGGCGAGGCCGATCGAGGCGGGAAACGCGGTCGAGGTCCCGGCCCGAACGCCCATGGGGCCGTCGACGAGCGAGAGACTCGGGATATCGAGTCGGTCGATCCCCGGCACGTACCCCGTCGCGCGTTCATCGGGGTCGACCCCGCCACGGATCAAACGTAATTTTTCGTCGAGCGTGAGGCGATCGATCATCGAATCGCGGTCGTCGTGAGCATCGTTCGTCGACATGAGGGAGCCTCCAGCGACCGTCGCTGGTGCGACGGCCATCGGATCGTCCCCCCTAACGCCGGGACGGCAAAAAGCGATGCTGTCGAGGGGTCGATGCCGGCGGGTCCGTGGCCGGTCACTGACAGTGCGAGCAGATGGCGTGGCGTCGGTACGATGTCGCCGACTCGAGTTCACACCCGCACTCTCGACACTCCGTGTAGCGCTCGACGTGCATTGACATCCACCCAATCTACCGCCGGGCGACTCATACCCCTTCGAGTACGGGCAGGTTTCGCCTCTACTTTAGGTCGACCAAAACCATTTCCCGCAGATTCGGACGGCGGGCAACCCTTTAAGGTCGAACCCGTCCAAGCGCCGTCTGCACTATGGACGCTGCCGAACTGCAAGAACAACTCGAAGCGAACGGAGAACTGATGGTCGCGGTCGCGGAGTTCGACCAGCCACTGGAACTGCACCTGCACGACACGGACATCGGCGACGAGACCGTCCGTCTCGAACTGACCGACGGTGTGCTGACCTTCGACGTGGACGAGGTGTCCGGCGCGTGGCAACACACGCACTCGCTGGCCGACCTCGGTCTCGAGTAGATCGACGCCCCGTGGAGACGCAGGCGATCCGCTCGTCGGTCGCATCGTCTGATGGCGATCGGATACGCTTCGACACCCTTCGTTCCAGATCGGGTGACTGTTCGACCGACGTTTTATGGATTAATTGTTGGTATGTGGTTTCTCGTCTGCCATTCTGGAATGAATACAGCTATAATCATCAGTTCCATCGCAATATTTTAATATTTTCGTATGTATTGGTAATACTGGCTGGGGCATCCGTCTTTACCTATGGAAATTCTGCTCCCTGAACAGACTACCCAAAATAGCCCGTTGCACGGTTTCGAGATTAGCTCAGAAACATCAGACTTCCATCAC
>JBDGTN010000084.1:0-4788 GCA_042216835.1 Halococcoides sp. | reverse complement strand
CCGCCCTCCCCGATTTGAACGGGGGACAAGTCGATCTACAGTCGACTGCTCTACCGGTCTGAGCTAAGGGCGGACACACATGATTGCATGATGGCGGCCGGTTTAACGGTTTCCGTTCACGGTCGTAAACCGGACGATGGCCGCCGCGGCAGTTGACGAATGGCCCATCGATGAGGGTCGAGTAAACGCGGTCTCTCGGGCCGCTCGTGGCAATTGTGCTGTTTCAGGCACCGGCAGAATCTGATACAAAAATTGATTACAGTGGCCAAACTTTTATACCGTCTGAGACTGTGGTACGAATCGCGTAAGACGACCGTCTTACACGAACTGGATCCGGCAGGAATCGGCTTCCAACGGGTCCGAACGCGTGTAAAACGTGAATTGGCGACAGACCGCCCGTCTTACCGACCCCCCCAACAACCATGGAGCGTGTGACCCTGCGGATCCCCAAACAACAGATCGAGGACGTTGAGCGAATGGTCGAGACTGGTGAGTATCCGAACAGAAGTGAAGCCATCCGGGCAGCGGTCCGGGATATGCTCGAAGAGCGCGACACCGGCCCGACTCGACCCTCCGAAAAACGCAAGCGGCGCAACTACGCCCAGGTGTAACCATGCAGGACATCGTTCAGGAGGCCTTAGAACACGAAGAACAGGAAGAGCGGTCCGCGGACACCGACGTGGACGGGTTCGGTGATCCACGGATCGTGATCGTCGGGTGCGGTGGCGCCGGCAACAACACCGTCAACCGGCTGTACAATCTCGGCGTCAACGGCGCGGACACGATCGCGCTGAACACCGACAAGCAACACCTCCAGATGATCGAGGCCGATACGAAGATCCTCGTCGGGAAGTCCCTGACTAACGGGCTCGGTGCTGGCGGCGACCCCTCGATGGGCGAGCGCGCCACCGAGATGGCCCAGGGGACGATCAAGGAGGTGCTCGGCGACGCCGATCTCGTCTTCGTCACGGCCGGGATGGGCGGCGGTACCGGCACCGGAGCGGCCCCGATCGTCTCGAAGATCGCCAAAGAGCAGGGCGCGATCGTCGTCGGGATGGTCTCGACGCCCTTTAACGTCGAGCGTGCCCGCACGGTCAAAGCCGAGGAGGGCCTCGAAGAGCTTCGGACCGAGGCCGACTCGATCATCGTGCTGGACAACAATCGCCTGCTCGATTACGTGCCAAACCTGCCGATCGGGAAGGCCTTCTCGGTGATGGACCAGATCATCGCCGAGACGGTCAAGGGCATCAGCGAGACCATCACCCAGCCGTCGCTGATCAACCTGGATTACGCGGACATGACCTCCATCATGAACCAGGGCGGCGTCGCCGTCATGTTGGTCGGCGAGACCAAAGACAAGAACAAGACCGAGGAGGTCGTCAAGGATGCGATGAACCACCCGCTGCTCGACGTGGACTATCGCGGTGCGTCGGGCGGCCTTGTCCACATCACTGGCGGCCCCGACCTCACGCTGAAAGAGGCCGAGGGTATCGCCCAGAACATCACCGATCGGCTGGAGGCCGATGCCGACGTGATCTGGGGTGCTCGCATTCAGGACGACTACAAGGGCAAGGTCCGGGTCATGGCGATCATGACCGGTGTCAAGAGTGCCCACGTCCTCGGGCCGACCGCCCAGAAGCAGGCCAACAAGTCCCGTGCGGCCATCGAGGGCGAGGCCGAATTCGACGCCAGTCAGAACGTCGGCGGACAGTCCAGCGGTCAGTCCGGTGGCCAGACAAGTAGACAGTCCGGTGGACAGACCGCCCCGAGCGCGGAGTTCGGACAGACCGACGGTGGTCGAGAGACCGTCAACCGTAGCAACGGCCTTGATGTTATTCGGACCGACGACTGACGGCACGTTCTGCCCGCAACCTTGTGGCGTTTATTCCTCCGCGACATAGACCCGCCGATGAATGACTCGATTCTGGAGACGATCGGATCGCCACTCGTCAGGATCGACGCCCCTACGAATACGACGATCGCCGCGAAACTCGACGGATTCAATCCCGGCGGATCGGCGAAAGACCGGCCAGCCCGGGCGATGATCGCGGCCGCCGAGCGCGAGGGCGTGCTCGAAGCAGGCGATCGCATCGTCGAACCGACCAGTGGAAACACCGGCATCGGCATCGCGCTCGTCGGCGCGGCCAGCGGCTACGACGTGACGATCGTGATGCCGGCGAGCAAGTCTGCCGAGCGTCGCCGTCTCATGCGCGCGTACGGAGCGGACCTCGAACTCGTCGAGGGGTCGATTTCCGACGCTCGTGACCGAGCGGCAGCCATCGCCGACCAATCGGGCGTCGTCACGCTCGATCAGTTCGAGAATTCCGCGAATCCGCAGGCGCACGAAGAGACCACTGCCCGCGAACTGCTCGATCAGGTCGGCGATCGATCGATCGACGCCATCGTCGTCGCCGTCGGGACCGGCGGGACGCTCTCGGGGCTCGCTCGCGGTCTCCAGGCGGGCGGACACGATCCGCTGGTCGTCGCGGTCGAACCCGAGACGAATGCCGTCCTGTCGGGCGAAGAGCCTGGCGACGACGACTTCCAGGGGATGGGCCCGGGCTTCGTGAGCCCGAATCTCGATGTCGAAGCGATCGATCGCGTCGAGCGAGTCGGGATCGATCTCGCCGAACGCGAGTGTCGCCGTCTCGCGGTCGAGGAGGGAATCCTCGTCGGCCAGTCCTCGGGGGCAGCGAGTCTCGCGGCCGAACGCATCGCCCGGGCGTACGTCGACGGCGACCTCGAACCGGATGGCGAACCGCTCGTCGTGACGGTCTTTCCGGACGACGGCGAACGATATCTCTCGACGGGGCTGTTCGATCCCGACGAGTGACGACCGGAGAATCGAGCGGTATAGTGATTACTGCGAGTCGGTACCGCTGTGATGATCCCGATCGGTGATGGTGGCCGCCAACCCGGCGTCTTTCGACACCGTCGCTGAAACTAATCGCAGAATCGCTATTGGTGGTCGTCGCCGCGACAATCGCACGTCTCCACGTCCTCGTACACCCAGGGCTCGTTCGATCGCTCGTAGCTGAGCAGTTCGTCCTCGTCGAAGAAGAGGTCGATCTCGCGCTCGTTCGCACCCGGATCCTCGTGATCGGAGCCGTGGATGATGTTCTGTGAGAGATCGAGGCCGTAGTCACCCCGAATCGTTCCCGGCGCGGCCTCGGCAGGATCGGTCGCACCCATCATCTGGCGGACCTGCCGGGTGGCGTCGGCGCCCTCCCAGACCATCGCGAGCACCGGGCCCGAGGTGATGAATTCGACCAGATCGTCGAAAAAGGGCTTGTCGGTGTGCTCGGCGTAGTGCTCGTGGGCCAGATCCTCGCTGATCTGCATGAACTTCGCGCCCGCGAGCTTCAGACCGCGCGATTCGAGGCGAGAGATGATCTCGCCACAGAGCCCACGCTGGACGGCGTCGGGCTTGGCCATCACGAAGGTGCGCTCGTCGTGGTGGCTCATTCGTCGTCAGTCCATTCCTGATCCCGGGCAGAGCGCCCGAGATCGCTATTTTTCTCGCACTTCGAAGAGCAGTACACGAGAGTCGTCCCATCGGTTCGGACGAACATCGTGCCCGTCCCGGGTTCGATCTCGGAGCCACAGTAATCACAGTCGCGGTTCCGCGGCATGATTACTGCCCCCCGATGGCGTCGGCCTCGCGAGCCGTTTCCCGGAGCTGGAGCACGTCACCCTCGCGAACCGGACCGAGGACGTTCCGCGTGATGATCCGGCCCGTGTTCTCGCCCTCCTGGATCCGGCATTTGACCTGCATGGCTTCGCCGTGCATGCCGGTCCGGCCCACGACCTCGATGACTTCAGCGGGCGTGGAACCGCCGTCGGCGGACTCGTCGGCGCTCATACCGATCAGCTCCGGAGTTCCTCGACCTTCTCGGCGATGTCCTCGACATCACCATCAGCGTCGCCCGCGTCGGTGATCGCCGCCGCGGCACAGCCGACCTCCAGTCCGACCGCCTGGCCCACGTCGTCCTGGGCCCCGACGAAGACGTAGGGCACCGACTTCTCGTCGGCGAGTTCGGGCAGGTGCATGACGATCTCTTCGGGCTGAACGTCCTCGGCGATCAAGGCGAGGTCCGCATTGCCGCGCTCGACGGCTTTGGTCGTCTCGTTCGTTCCTTTCTTTACGTTGCCTGTGTCCCGGGCGACTTCCAGGGCGGCGAGTGCGTCGTCCTGGAGATCGACCGGCACGTCGAAGTCTGCGTATACTGGCATGATGGTCACCTCCCGCGCGTGGGCTCACACTCCCCCGCCGTCGAGGTCACCGCGACCCCGGGTGGCCGTCCACCGGGTCCGAAACTGGCTAGGAGTATCATCAACCCCGCGCAGGGTGTATCTGTGGGTGGTCGACGGCCCCTCAAAGCGCTTTCGAAGGCAGACCACGGGCCCCCGCGAGAATCGCGCTGATCGGTCGGACGGCGCCGATCGATCCGGTCCGGGGCGCCATCGCACGCGTCGGGCGCCCGGACCACGCGCCCATCGGGATGATCCGATAAAGCAATCACCGCTACATCAAATTGCCGGAAGAGGTGGTCCACGACCGAGAGTGGCCAGTAGCGTGGCTCTCGCGATCACGGCGAAGTCGTCGATCGTGACGATCGCCATCGGACGGGGCGATCGGATCGGTCACTCACACCAGTTCGTCCACGTCGATCGGGTCCTCGATCGAACCCATGACGGCCTCCAGAAGGTCGGTCACGGTCACCATCCCGACGACGGCTGTCTCTTACCCACAAGTACTAACGGCGGCGTTGACAAGCTGAGACTGGA
>JBDGTN010000126.1:0-4790 GCA_042216835.1 Halococcoides sp. | reverse complement strand
GGTGGAAGACGGCTTCGCCGTCATCCACCTGGGGCCGCCAGAAGCCGTCGTGGGTCGAACGGCGGCCGACAACATGCTTGCTGGCGACGTATTTGCTGTTGTGGTTTAGGGAGGTGTAGAAGGTGTCTTGAGCGGCGATCTGGGTGATGTACCACGCCGGCACGTCGGTGCCGGCGCGGAGCTCTTGTTTCGAGGCGACCTCTCCGTGGGTTCGAAGGTACTCACGAACGGCAGTCTTATGAGAATCAACTGTGTTCTGGTCAGTGTCGGATTCGGTTTTGGACATACCTTGAATCCGACTTCTAGTCTAGTGAAAGTGACCATTTCTATCGGTAGTGAACGCTAAACGATAGGTCTGAACTAATCTCGAAAGCGTGCAACGGGCTATCCAAAATCGGCTGATCGGAACTCCGTTCGAATCCAGCCCGAAACGTCCATATCACGCAATTGTCCATCTTCGTCAACTTCTGGCCGCCAGCCCCGTGAACAGCGCCCCATCTTCCAGTCTCAGCTTGTCAACGCCGCCGTTAGTACTTGTGGGTAAGAGACAGACCTCGAGGGTCGGGGTATCCGCCTCGCAATCTCTATGAACTGGCCGAAAATCGCGCGGACCGTCCCCACATTTTATTAGTGGCGATCGATTACTTGACTTGCGAAATGAACGCGAGAACGCTTGTTTTCCTCGTTGGGGCGGCGCTGGTGGGTGTGGCCCTCCTCTCGGGGACTGGGGCCGCTGCCGACGTGACCGCGGCGAACGCCGACGTGGTCGTCGGGAACTCCTCGACGGCCGATGCGGCGACGATACAGGGCGGCATCAATCAGGCACCGAGCGGCGGAACGGTCTTCGTCGAATCGGGGATCTACGCCGGAAACGTCACCGTCACGAAATCGGTTACGATCGTCGGACCGTCGGCGACGATCGCCGGGACGGGATCGACAAACGGCGGGACGGGTATCGTGGCCCGGGCCCCGACCGAGGTGGTCGGACTCTCGATCGGTGCCATCGAGACCGGCATCGCGGTCGACACCAACCGGACGGTCCGGGTGGAGAACGTACTCATCGGTGATACGTCGGTCGCCATCGATGGAACGGATGCCCCCGGATCGCTGATCGTCGAGGGCAGTCAACTGCGGGCGAACCGGGCCGCAATCGCTCGCAGTTGGCCCTCCGGCAATCTCGCGGTGACGAACACGTCGATCGACGCCGCGGGGCGCGGCATCGATGTGGCGATGTCGTCGATGCGGTCGAGCGGGGCGCCCAGCGGCACGTCCGTGCCCGACACCACGGTCACGATATCGAATGTCACCGTCGTCGCCAACGACTCGGCGGTCGGGGTCCGAGCGGGCGATCTCACGGTCGACGATCTTCAGGTCTACTCGCGCTCGAACGGGCTGACGGCGGTCGCCGGGACGGCGCGTCTGACCGATCTCACCGTCGAGGCCCAGGGCTACGGCGTCGTCATGTGGACGGCCAACGGGGTCGGCCTCGCGCAGAGTCAGATCACTGCCGGGACGGTCGGCCTCGGCGTCAATGGCGGGAACGCGACCATCCAGGGGAGCGTCATCGACGCGGGGACCGATGGCGTGGTCGCCGACTCGACGAACGCCGCGCTCGATTCGGTCAGGATCGATGCCGGGCGCGACGGCCTCGCACTCTCCGACGGCCTGTTCGCCCTCGATACCGTCGGCGTGACCGCCAACCGGACGGCGATCAACGTCTCCGCAGCGCGTCTCGACGCCACCGCCGTCAGCGCCGAGGGCTGGCGCGGTGTCCACGCGCTCGGGACCGTCAGCGTGGTGCTCAACCGATCGGACGTGACCGGCACGCACGCGGCGATCGAGTCCCCCGCCGACGGATCGATCACCGTCTCGAAGTCCTGGCTCTCGACGGGGACCAGCCCGACGGTCCGGGCGTCGGGGTCGGCTGCCGTCACGATTGCACGCTCCGAATTCGCGACGACGGGCCTGGTCGTCGACGCGAGCGGCCGATCCGCGCCGGTCAACACGACCGGCGTGTGGTGGGGCCAGTCCGGTGGCCCGACCGAGGCGGCCGTCTCCGGCCCGGTCGAGAGCACCGACCCCGCTCCCGAACCGGTCGCGCCGACGGCCGTCGTCGACCGGGGTCTGCCCGTGGACTCGATCGACGGGACCGTTCCACGGGATATCGACTTCGACGGCCAGTTCGAGGACTTCTCCGGGGACGGCGTGCTCAACTTCCCAGACGTGAATATCTTCTTCCAGCATTCCGATCGGCCGGTCGTGACCGACTTCGCCCAGTATTATGACTTCACTGGCGAGGGATCGCTCAATCTCCAGGACGTGATGAAGCTGTTCCTCGCGGTCTGAGGCGGTCGAGTGGCAGTGGGCCCTTCGCGATCGATCGTGCAGCCGGACCGTCTCGGTTCGATCCGAAACACTCAGGGCGCGTTCGACCCGACCGAGCGGTATGTCCTACGGGTACTACGACGACACGACCCGCGAATACGTCGTGACCGACCCCGAGACGCCCAGACCGTGGACGAACTATCTCGGCGAAGGTGTCTACGGCGGTATCGTCACCAACACCGGTGGCGGCTACAGCTTTCACCAGGACCCCCGCAACCAGCGCGTCACACGGTATCGCTACAATTCGATCCCACGAGATCAGCCCGGTCGATACGTCTATCTGCGTGACGCCGATTCGGGCGAATTCTGGTCGCCGACCTACCAGCCCGTCAAACGCGATCTGGACGACTACGAGTGTCGACACGGGCCGGGCTACACCACGATCGAGGGGGCCTACGACGGCATTACCGGCGAGATGACCTATTTCGTCCCGCCGGGCGAACGGTGCGAGGTGTGGTCGCTGGAGGTGACCAACGAGTCCGATCGGACCCGGACGCTGGAGACCTACAGTTACGTCGAGTTCTCCTTCCCCGACGCGTACATGGACCAGACCAACCTCGACTGGACGGGCCAGATCATGCAGGCCGAGGCCGATCCAAACCGGATCACGATGGTCTCCTCGGCGATGGAAATCGACTACGTCCACGCCACGTCGGGCGACCCCGTGGGCTTCGACACCGATCGCGAGGCCTTTGTCGGAACGTACGACGGCCTGGAAAACCCCGAAGTCGTCGTCGACGGCGAGCCCACGGGGTCAGTCTCGACCCACGGCAACGTGATCGGGTCGTTCACCCACGAACTCACCCTCGAACCCGGCGAGAGCGAGCGCATCATCTATCTCACCGCGCCCGAGGCCGACGACCGGGTGATCGACGAGTACACCGATCCCGACGCGGTCGATCGCGCCTTCGAGGACCTCGCCGCCGACTGGGACGACTACCTCTCGACGATGACCGTCGACACGCCCGACGAGAAGTTGAACGCCATGCTTAACGTCTGGAACCCCATCCAGTGTCGCTCGACGCTCTACTGGTCGCGGTCGGCGTCGCTGTACCAGGCCGGACTCGGGCGTGGGATGGGGACCCGTGACTCGGGCCAGGACACCCTCTCGATCGTTCATGCCGTCCCCGATCAGGTGCGTGAGACCCTCGAAATGCTCTGGGGCCTGCAGTTCGCAGACGGCCACACCTGGCACCAGGTCTACCCGCTCAGCGGCGAGGGCGACGTTGGCATCGCAAACGAAGAGCCAGAAAAGCCTCAGTGGTTCTCGGACGACCACCTCTGGCTCGTCCTCGGGACCGTCCAGTACGTCAAAGAGACCGGCGATACGGAGTTTCTCGACCGGGAGATCGACTTCGAGGACACCGACCCCGCGCCCGTGCTGGAGCACATCCGCCGCGCGCTGCAGTTCACCGACAAACACCGCGGGACCGAGGGCCTGCCACGCCTGGGCTACTCGGACTGGAACGACACGCTCAACGCCGACCACGGCAGCGGCAAGGCCGCGAGCGTGATGACCGGCGCACTCTACTGCCGCGCGCTCGATCAGGCCGCCGATCTGTTCGAGTTCCTCGGTGACGACGACCAGGCCGCCGCGTATCGTGACGATCGGGACTCGATGGCCGATCTGATCGACGAGGTGGCCTGGGACGGCGATCACTACATCCGGGGCTACGACGACGAGGGCCGACCGATCGGGGCCAGCGACAACGAGTTCAACCAGATTACGCTCAACGCCCAGACCTGGTCGATTCTCGGTGGGATCGCCGACGATTCGCGCGGCGAACAGGCCCTGTCGGCGGCTCACGATCGGCTCAACACCGAGTACGGCTTCGCGCTGATCGATCCACCCTACGACGTGGAGGGCACGCTCGACCGGATCGGCGGGACGACGACCTACCCGCCCGGCGCGAAAGAGAACGGCGGGATCTTCTGTCACGCCCACACCTGGTCGATCGTCGCCGCGGCGATGCTCGGCGACGGCGAGCGCGCCCACCAGTACTACCGACAGCTCAACCCCCTCGAACACGAGGACATCGCCGAGAAGCGTCTGACCGAGCCATACGTCTTCAGCCAGAACGTCCTCGGGCCCGAACACCCGGACTTCGGCGAGGCGTCGAACTCCTGGCTCACCGGGACCGCATCGTGGGCCTACGTCGCCGGGACGCAGTATCTCATCGGCGTCCGGCCCACCTTCGACGGCCTGGTGATCGATCCGACGATTCCGAGCGAGTGGGACGAATTCGAGGTGCGTCGGGAGTTCCGCGGCGCGACCTACGAGATCACGGTCGAGAACCCCGAGTCGGTCGAGTCGGGCGTCGCCGAGATCGAAGTCGACGGCGAACGGATCGACGACGAGGTCGTGCCCGCCTTCGAGGACGGCGAGAGCCACGACGTGCGCGTCG
>JBDGTN010000003.1:0-4800 GCA_042216835.1 Halococcoides sp. | reverse complement strand
CCGAACTGGGCGTAGAACTCCTCGAAGGTGCCCATCAGATCGCGCACCGAGAGGTCTTCGGCCATCACCCAGCCCTCGATCTGGAAGAACTCCAGCAGGTGGGTGGCGTCGATCTCGTCGTTGCGGTAGGCCTTCTCGACGGAGAAAAAGCGCTGTGGCGGGTCGAGGTCGCCGCGCGCGACGCCCGCGAGGTGACGGGCCGACAGCGACGTGGTGTGACCCCGGAGGTCGACCTGGCGGGCCATGTCTTCGCCCCACGGCGAGTGATATCCGTCGCCGTCGGGGCCGACGCCCTCGCGATGGGCGCGTTCGACGGCCTCGCGCACCTCGTCCGGAAGATCGGCCATCGGTTCGACATCCAGTTTGAACTGATCCCAGTGCGTCCGCGCAGGATGGTCCTGGGGCATGAACAGACAGTCGTTGATCCAGAACTCCGCGTCGGCATGGGGGCCGTCCATCTCCTCGAATCCCATCCCGACGAGCACCTCCTTGACGCGCTCGGCCATCGCGCGCAACGGGTGCATCCGCCCGGGATCGCAGACGGGCGCGTCGGCGGCCACGTCGTAGTCGGCGAACTCCGCGTCGCGCCAGTCACCACTCGCGATCAGCTCGGGGGTCAGGCGGTCGACGCGGTCGACGGCCTCGACGCCCTCCATCATCGCCGTCACGCCGTCCTCGGTCAGTTCGACGGTGCGGACCGTGCGATCCTCGCGCTCGATCAGGCCGCGCGATGCCAGCCGATCGAGGATGTCCGCATCGATGTCGCTACCATCGGCGTCAGCGATCGCATCGAGGGCGTCGGCCTCCGGATCGGCGTCCAGGTCGGCGTCGGGGTCGACCGTCACCACCCCCTCGTCGATGGTGCCGAAGCCCTTCCGGGCGAAATTCGACAGCGCGATGTCGACCGCCGGCCCCTCCAGATCGGCTGCGTCGAGGACGGTCCCCAGTTCGACGGTCTCCGTGTCGGCCCCGACCGCCAGCGCCTCCCGGTAGAGACGGTGTTCCGGCAGGTCGGCCTCGCGATAGGATCGACCCTCGTCGGTCAGCGAAACCGATCGCTCCGTCTCGGCGGCGACCGTGAGGAGCCCCTCGGATTCGAGTTCGAACGCGGCCCGCCTCGCAGCCGCCACCGGAACGGTGATTTCGTCGGCGACCACCTCGATTCGGCGTGGCTCGGTCGCACTCGCAGCGTCGAGAACCCGAGCCTGCGTGTCGGGAAGTTCCATTGGTTGTGATACCGCGGCTTCTTCAGTTAACGGTTCTCACTCGGGACCGATCGGTGTCGAAGACCGGGTTTTTTGGTAGATGGGGTAATCGACTCACTCATGGGAAAGTACGAGATCGAGGGCGTCGACCTCACCGACGACGAGTACACCGTGATCCAGTCGATGATCCGGAACAAGTACCGGGCCGAGGACACGGCCGGGAACGTCGTCCTCCGCGGGAAGCAGAAGATGCTGAAGATGAAAGAAGAGTTCCCCTTCACCGACGGCGACGGAAACGAGGTATTCACCGTCAAGGCCGGGGGTATCCTCGATGTCGCCGGGAATTACGTCCTGCAGGACGACACGACGGGCGAGGAAGTCGTCGTCCTCGACAACGACTTCTCGCTCCTGCAGGACACCTGGCGCATCCGGGACGCCGACACCGAGAAAATCATCGCCAAGATCGATTCCCGTGGTGCGCTCGTCTCGCTCGCGCGTAATTACATTCCCTTCGGATGGCTGATCCCGCACAAATACGAGATCACCGATTCGGACGGAAATCACGTGGGCAACATCAGCGGCCAGATCTCGATCAAGGACAAATACGACATTACCATCGACGACGCGAGTTCCGTCCCGAAAGAAGCGATCATCGCCGTCGGGATGGTTATCGACGCGATTCAGGGCAACTAAAGTCGAGCGAGCGCTCCGACCGCGAGCGCACCCAGCGCCAGGACGGCGACACCCGGACCCAGACCGGGCCCGCCCGTCGGCGTCGTCGCTGGCTCGATCGCGACCGAAAATTCCGCAAGCGACTGGTCGGCCGTCCAGCGCAGTGTGCCGTCAGTGGACTCGGCGGGGGCGGGCGTGGTCGCCGTCGCCCTGTAGCCCGCCGGGACCTCGACCACGAGCGGGCGACTGGATTCGAACCCGGCATCGAACGGTTCGGCCAGCGTCACCCGATCACCGTCGACCGCCGCGAGGCCATCCCAGGTTACCGACAGCGTGACCGTCCCGATGCCGTCACTGGTCGAGACCGCGGCACGCGGATTCGACACCGACATCGTGCGGCCGGTCTGGTTTTCGAGGTCACGAGCGATCGATCGCACGCGATCGGCGAATCGCTGGGCCGTCGTCTGCTGGGCGGCGGTATCGTTCCGGAGGTCCTCGAAGGCACTCGCCCGCTCGCCCGCGAGATCGTACCGGTAGGTCACCGACAGCGTCGCCGATCCGTTGGCCGCGAGATCGACGGTTAGCGCCCCAGGGTCGGCTCTCGCGGCGGCCGGGCCGACGGCCACGAACGACGTGGCGATAAGTCCGGCGGCGATCAGCGAGACGAACAGCCATCTGTGGAGGGGTCTACTGGACATTGGTAGCAATTGTGATCAGGAGTGGCAAATCACTACTGGCCGTCAGGCCCGGGCCTCGTTCTCGCTGGTGGTCGTTTCGTCGGTCGGCGTGTCGTAAGTCGTTTCGGGCGGGCCGCGTTCGTCCTCGCCGGGCGGGCCACGCTCGCTCTCGTTGGCCTCACCGCGCTCGTCCGCGCCGGGCGGGCCGCGCTCGCTCTCGTTGGCCTCACCGCGCTCGTCCGCGCCGGGCGGGCCGCGCTCGCTCTCGTTGGCCTCACCGCGCTCGTCCTCGGGACCGGCCCAGGCGGGCGGGCCGATCTCGCCCGGCGGGCCGCCGATCGTCCGGGCGATCGCAGCGACCTGGGGCCCGGTCATAGTGGCCGCGTTCCGTTTGAGCATCTTGATCGCGGTGACGTTCACGCCGTTGGCCCGCAGCGTCTCCTCGGGCAGTTCGGCGGCCGTCTCGTTCGTCTCGTTCGCGAGTTCGCGGGTGGTCTCGATCCTGGCACTCAGCTCGGCCATCCGTGCGGCGTAGCGAGACTCGTCGATCGAATCATTCTCGCGGGCGCGTTCGAGCGCCTGCTTGCGCTGTTCGAGCCGTTCGATGCGCTGTTCCAGCGTCTGGATCTTCTTCGCGAGTACTTTGGCTTTCGAGCTGTTCGAGCGTGCCGCGGCGCTCTGGAGGCCGTACGCGCGCCGTTCGACCATCCCTTCGATCTCGACGTCCTGCATACCGAGCACGCCAGCCAGCCGGGCACCCGGCGCGATCGTGCCATTCTCTGTCGTCGTAGTGTTCGTTGCAGTCTGTGCCCCGACGCTGCCGGTCGCCAGAAGCCCCGCGGCTCCCACGACGATCACCAGCGCGATCAGCAGTGGCGTTCGGTTCATCGCATCCCCAGATAGGCACTCCGACTCCACATAAAGTCGAGTCCGTCAGCCCGGCTCGGCCCGGATTAAGCCGGATTAAATCGCGTTAAAACCGCCAGATGGCGACGGTTTCACGATTGATATCGGGATGGCGGGGAAGCAACAGACCAAAACGGTTATGAGTGGTCTTCGTCGAGTACGAGTTCGACCACGTTCTCCCGGCCGATGCGGAACGTCTCGACGACCTCCTCCTCGCGGAGGTCCCCGACGACCTGACTGGTCTTTGCGTCGGTCCAGTCGAGTTCGTCGGCGATGGCCTGCTGTTTCATCCGACCGCCGTTCGCGAGCAACAGTCGACGGACCTGTTCGTCGTTCCGGAGCAGCGACTCGTCCCCATCGCCCGACTCCGCCGGGGATGGACTCCCCTCGTCGCGATCAGCGGCCCCGGACGAGTCGCCGGTCGCGTTTTCAGCCCCTGATTCGGCGTCCGCTCGACGAGCGTGCCACCAGTACGCGCCCGCAACGATAGCGACGGCCACGATCAGGCCCGGCCACAGCGGGAGGCCAGTCGCGCCCTCGCCGGACGGCATCGCCTCCGGTGAGACCGCAACGTGGGGTTCGTTCGGGCCGAAATCGTGCGGGCCGTACCACGTGACGCTCCGATTTCCGCGTTCACCCTCGGGGCGCACCGCGGCGGCGCTGTAGTTCGCCGGCCAGGCGACCGTAAGGACGGTGCTGTCGTCGAGATAGAGGCCCGCAAGCGCATCGCCCGCAACCAGGCGGTCGCCCTGCTGGGCGGCAAATCCCGTCCACCGGAAGCGGTAGGTCAACACGCCAGTCGAGCGCCCCAGGGCCTTGATAGTGGCCGTAACCGAGACGTTCTCGATCGCCATCGATCGGCCAGTCCGGGCCTGGGCGGTGTCGATGGTGCCGTTCATCCGCTGGCGAAAGGCCGACGCGTACCGCGATTCGTTGGCGCGAACGTCGGCGCGGAGTTCCTCGAACGCCGTGGTCTCGTTGGCGGTCTCCAGGCGGACGCGATGCTCGACGGTCCAGACCGCCGCACCCGACGGCTGGAGGGCGGCCTCGATCAGGACGGTGTCGGCATCGACAGCCCGCTGTTCGACGGCCGGCGACCAGCCGGCCGCCGCCGACCCGGCCAGCACGAGCACGAGGACAGCGATGAAACCCGCGCGCATCGACCGATAATTTGGGGAGAGGACACATAGCCCTTACCGCCGTCGCGAGACCACGGGAACGAGCGCGGAGTGATCGAGTGCGGGACGGGCGAATCGACGAGGCGGCGGCCCGTCGACGCTCATGGACCCCGAGGCACGATCCTTGACGCACGATCCCCGAGGCACGATCCTTGACGCACG
>JBDGTN010000062.1:0-4819 GCA_042216835.1 Halococcoides sp. | reverse complement strand
GCCGCGCTCTGGACGGTCACGTCCGTGACCGCCTCGGAGGTGGTCGAATCGGTAGCACCAGCAGCCGACCCCACCCCACCGAGCATCGCGGCCCCCGACACCCCGGCGAGTTTCGTGAACGACCGGCGGTCGAGGACGGCATCGAAGTCAGATGGGTATTCGGACGACATGACACAATGCAGTGAACGAGCACCCTTAAATTTTCCACATTGAGAACGGAGAGAGGCAGCGACGATATCCAGCGAATCGGTCGGGAGCCCAACGCAACGAGGCCGAGGCTATCTTCGGGAGAAAACGTCCGTAGACAGACGGTCAGCCATCGGTGGCCGTGTCGAGAGGGGACGGGCCACCGACGACCGTCACTGTGGAGGCGAGTGACGGTCTGACCGGCAGAATGACGTTCACTCGTGACCGGGATAGTCGCGTTCGAACCGGGTGGCGATCTCCTCGCCATCGATCGTGACGACGGTGGGCCGACCGTGGGGACACGAGTAGGGATGCTCGCAGTCGTCGAGCGCCTCCAGCAGCGCCCGGATCGACCCCGTCGACAGCGACGTGTGAGCGGTCACCGCGGGCGCACACGCCAGATCCGCGAGCAGGTCGTCGGCCGCGGCCTCGACGGTGCTCGCGGGATCGCCCCCCGCCAGCGCGTCGGCGAGCGCGTCGACCAGCCGATCGGGATCGATCCCCTCGGCGAGCACCGCCGGGACGGTCCGGAGTTCGATCGTTCGATCGTCGACCAGATCGGCCGTGAACCCGAGACGCGAGAGCGCCTCGACGCGCGTCTCGAAGATCGCCGCCTCGCCGGCCGTGACCGACAGCCGGACGGGATCGGCCAGCGCCTGGGTCGCGATCTCGCCGTCGAGACCGTCTCGCAGGTGCTCGTAGGCGATGCGCTCGTCGGCAGCGTGCTGATCGATCAGGAGGAGGTCCGCGCCGGACGTGGCGACGAGATAGGTCTCCTCGAGTTGGCCGAGCAGGTCCATCGCGGGCAACGATTCGAATTCCAGGCTCGTGGCATCCTCTCCCGAGAGGTCGAGCTGGGTCGTCGGCAATCGCGCCCGGCCGCCGCCCTCCGGCCGGTCACCCGCGGAGGGTTCGTCGGGAGGACCAGCGGCGTCGCCGCCGGAAATACCAGTCTCGTCGTCCACGGCAGGGGTCGACTCCCCGGCGTCGTCCTCGGTCGTCTGCGACGCGGACCCGGTGCCCGTCGACTCGTCGTGCCCGGAATCGCGCCGGGCCGGCGTTTCGGCGCGATCGCGGAGGTTCGCCCGGCGCTCGTCGGCCGGGTCGCGGCCGTCGGCGCTGTGCTCGTCGGCCGGTTCGTCGGCGGTCCTCGCGTCGGACGACCCTGACTCGCCGCCCGGTGTCTCGGTCGACGGGGGGCCCGGAGAATCGGGTGCGATCGCCGCGTCGGTCGGCGCGGACCCACCGCGGGGCGCGCCGGTCCGGATCACACCCGCCTCGGAGAGAGCCGACCGAACGGCCGACCGCACCTGTTCGGCGGCGGCCGCCTCGTCGGGAAAGCGCACCTCGAGTTTCCGGGGATGGACGTTCACGTCCACCGTGCCCGGCGGGACGCTCACGTCGATCACGGCGAACGGATACCGGTCGCTCGCGAGGTGGCCGCCGTAGGCGTCGATGACGGCATCGCGGATCGTACTCGCGCGGACGTACCGACCGTCGACCGCGGTGATGGTGTACTCCCGACTCGATCGGGTGGTCTCGGGGTGGCTGATCACGCCCTCGACGGCGTCCAGCGGGCCGTCGGGCAGGTCGGTCGCCGCGACGGAGATCAGCGATTCGGCGACGTCGCGTCCGTACACCGCCATCGCGGCGGATCGGCGGTCGCCATCGCCGGTCGTCGCGAACACCTCGCGATCGTCGTGGGTCAGCGTCATCGCCACGTCCGGTTCGGTGAGCGCGTACCCCCGGACGATCCGTGTGACGTGGGCAAACTCGGTTGATTCGGTCGCGAGGTACTTCTGGCGCGCCGGGACGTTGTAGAACAGATCCTCGACGGTGACGGTCGTGCCCGCTCGCCGACCGGCGGGATCGACGCGTTCGATCTCGCCGCCGGCCATTTCGAGTTCCGTCCCCCGATCGGCGTCGGGAGGACGCGAGCAGATGGTCAGGCGGGCGACCGCACCGATCGCGTGCAGCGCCTCGCCCCGAAAGCCCAGCGTCGCGACACCCGCCTCCAGATCGTCGATCGATGCGATCTTGCTCGTGGTGTGTTCGCGCACGGCGCGACGGAGCGCCGCCTCGCTCATCCCGTGGCCGTCGTCGCTGACGACGATCCGTTCGGTCCCGCCCGCATCGACGGTCACCTCGATCCGGTCGGCCCCCGCGTCGAGGGCGTTCTCGACGAGTTCTTTCACGACGGAGGCGGGCCGCTCGACGACCTCGCCGGCCGCGATGCGCTCGACGGTGGTCGGGTCGAGTTCGTGGATCTGGCCCCCCTCGGACATACCGCTGCTTCGGGGGCCCGGTTGAAACGCTGTGCGGTCGTCCCCGGGCCGACCGATTGATGGGGACGGCCCCCGCAGTTCCGAACGATGAGCCTCGAAGCGTTTCCCGACACGGTCGAAATCGTCGACTCGAACTTCAAGACCAGCCAGCAACAGGAGGCCGCCGAGACCATCGCCGAGCGCTGGCCGGTCGACCTCGATCGACTCGTCGAGGAGGGCGACCACGTCAGAGTGTTCTACCGGCGCGTGATCGAGCAGTTCCTCGGTCCGGAGGGGGCAGACATGACCTTCGCCGAGATCGAAGCCGAGTACGGCGATATCGCCGACTGGCCGGGCCCCGGCGACGAGAGCGCGGTCACAGCGGACGACACCGCCGGGCGCGAGGCCGTCGAGGCGAGTGCAGAACCCACCACCGGTGCAGACCCCACCGCCGGGACGGAGACAGCGAGCGAGACCGGGAGCGCAGCGGGGGGCGACGGGTCGACGCCCGACCCGACCGGAGCGGAACACGCCGGCGAGGCCCCCACCAGCGAGGCGTCGCCCGCCGATCGATCGGAGGGTGAGGCGCCCACGATCGGCAATACGGACATCGAGGCCGCGATCGGCGAGCGGGCCGACGATATCGACGACCAGCGCCGCGCCTGGTTCGCTGCGGGATTCCGGGAGGGGATCCGCTTCGCACTGGAGAATCCCCACCTCGTGCGCGAGCGATAGTGCGAGTCGTCGATCGTGTCATTTTTCGCTCCTGCGATCGGGAGCGAGCGGCGTGGTCACCGCGCCCGAGACGCCGGCCGAACTCCGGGAGTGCGCCGCGGAATACGCGAGGTGCGTCGACCTTCCGGTCGACTGCGAGGCGATCGACTGGTCGGTCACCGAGCGCGCTCAGCGGCGGGCGGGCGTCTGTCGGTACGACCCCGCGGGCCGGACGGTGACGATCGAACTCGCCTGGCCGGCCTGTCGCGACGCCGGGTGGGACCGCGTCCGGGGGACGATCCGTCACGAACTCGTCCACGCCTGGGAGTTTCGACGCTACGGTCGCTCCGATCACGGCGATCGATTCGCCCTGATGGCGCGAACGATCGACGCCCCGATCGACCGCGACTGTGCCGTGCGCGGCCGCATCGAACTCGCCTGTCGCCGGTGTTCGTGGTCGGACCCGCGGTTCCGGGCCTCGCGACCCGTTCGCCGGCCCGCAGAGTACGCCTGTCCGGACTGTGGCGGCGCGCTCGGCGTCGCGCATCGCGCGGGCCCGACCTGGCGGACCGCCGTCGGCTACCGGATCGCCCGGCAGCGACTGGACGATCGGTGGTGACGGGACACTTTTGGTCGCGCCGCCCCACCACCGCTCATGGAGTACGTCACGCTCGGAACGACCGGCCTCCAGGTTTCGGAACTGTGTCTGGGCACCTGGCGATTCGGCATGGAGCACGACGGCGTCGTCGAGACCGGCCGCGAGGAGGCCCACGCGCTGCTCGATGCGTTCGCCGACCGCGGCGGCAACTTCATCGACACCGCGAACGGCTACGGCGGCGGTGACAGCGAGCGCTGGATCGGCGAGTGGCTTGCCGAACGGGACCGCGAGGACTACGTGATCGCCTCGAAGTGCTACTGGTCGGAAGAATCGCGCTTCCAGGAGAACCTGTCCCGGAAGAACGTTCGCGCCGAGGTCGAGGGGTCGCTCGACCGGCTGGACACCGACTACCTCGACATCCTCTATCTCCACCGGTTCGACGACGACACCCCAATCGACGTGACGCTCCGGGCGCTGGACGAGCTCGTGAGTGCGGGGACAGTCCGATACATCGGCGCGTCCACGATGGCCGCCTGGAAGCTGACGAAGGGGCTCTACGAGGCCGATCTGGCGAATCGCGAGCGGTTCCGCGTCACGCAACCGCTCTTTCATGCGGCCTACGACGAACCCGAGGTCAACGCTTTCCTCGAGGTGTGTGCCGATCAGGACCTGGCGGTCTGTCCCTACTCCCCGCTTGCGGGCGGCTTTCTCACCGGTAAGTACGAACGCACCGCCGACGGCGGCGTCGAAGCTCCCGACGGCTCCCGTGGCGCGATCGACGAGATGTTCGACGACTGGTATGTATCCGATCACGGCTGGGCCGTGCTGGAAGTGCTCCGGGACGTGGCCGCCGAACTCGGCGCGACGCCCGCCCAGGTCGCACTGCGATGGCTGATGGACCAGCGCGAGGTCACCTGCGTACCCATCGTGGGCGCCCGCACGGTCGATCAGATCGAGGAGAACGTTGGTGCGGCGGACCTGACGCTGACCGACGAACACTACGACCGGATCGAGGCTGCCCGCGCCGACGGGTAGTCCTCGGCGGCCCGACTTTGAT
>JBDGTN010000167.1:3669-4952 GCA_042216835.1 Halococcoides sp. | reverse complement strand
GAGGCCGACTATCGCATCACCGAGGGCGCGAGCGAGCGGATTCAACTCGAAGCGCTGCTCGCGGCGGTCGCACTGGAGTACTGAGTCTTGGGCCGGAGTCAGGGGTTGCGCGCGATCGTGAGATAGCCGGTGTGGCCGACGCCAGCGGTCGAGGGGCGCGTCCCGCGATCGCCGACATCGAGTTCGCGCCGGATGGTCTCACGGCAGGAAACCGCGTTCAGACCCGCCGACCGGGCGCTTTTAACCACCTCGCGGGCGTGTTCGACGAAGGGAGTATACACCGCGACGAAGCCACCCGGAACGAGCAGGTCGGGCGCGCGTTCGATCATCGTCGGCGCGTCGCCCATATCCAGGGTGAGCAGATCGAACGGTCCGGATGCGACGACCTCGCGAACGTCGCCCGCGACGACGGTCACTCGGTCGCGAACGTCGGCCAGGCCCATGTTCGCGTCGGCGACCGCTGCGAACTCGGGATCGCGTTCGAACGTGAGCACGTCCGCGCCCGCCCGGCCGAGCGTCGCCGCGAGGATGCCCGTCCCGGTCCCCGCGTCGAGGACGCGATCGCCGACGCTGACACCGGTCTCGCCGACGATCAGGCCCACGTCACGGGGCAACATCGGCGCGCCGGTGCGCTCGAAGTGCTCCAGAAAGTCCGGGCCGCGAAGCTCTCGGGACCGGAAAGTCGTCCCGAGGTGGGTGTCGACGCTCTCGCCGGGCCGAATGTCCTCTGGCACCTCCAGGACGCCCCGATCGCACTCGAATCGTTCGCCCGGGTCGAGGACGTACGACCGATCCTCGTGGACGAAAACGAGCGCCACTAGTCCAGCCGCGCGACGGCGGCGGCGAGGTCACCGTCTTCGGCCGCCAGCGCGTCCCGGGCCTTCTCGTCGCTGACGCCCGCACGCTGGGCGACCAGCGCCACGTCGTCGGGGTCGGGCCCCTCGTCGGTCGCGTCGCCGTCCGAATCCGTCGCGTCGGCGTCGTCGACCGTCGGCGATCCGACGACCTGGTAGGTCTCCTGGCCCTGGGCGACCATCTTCTGGACCTCTGGCCCGTCGAAGACCAGTCGTTCGTCGCCGGTCCGGATGACGACCTCGGTGGCGTCGATATCCTCCATGTCGACGCCCATCTGTTCCATCATCTGCTGAAGCTTGCGCGGATCGAGATTTCCGCCACCGCCTCCGAACATACGCCGACCGATGGGGCGGGCCTCAAAAGGGCTATCGTTCTCGCCCGACTCTCCACGACGGCCTCTCGCCTCCGTCCGCTCCCGCGACGGCCTC
>JBDGTN010000167.1:0-3569 GCA_042216835.1 Halococcoides sp. | reverse complement strand
CGACGGCCTCTCGCCTCCGTCCGCTCCCGCGACGGCCTCGGTCGCCCCAGTCTCCCTTGGCCTCGTCCCGGGCCCATCCGTAGCCTCGTCCGTGACTGCGTTCTCATCCGCTGGCCTTCTCTGGCCCCGTCAATCGATGCTCTCGCGGACATCGACCGCAACGCCCGTCTCGAAGGCCAGACACTCCGACGCCGAGAGCGCGGCCCGACCGACCGCGATGAGGTCGTCGGTGACGACGAGCACCTCGTCGCCGGGGCGAATCGCGGGATCGACGGTCTGGACGAACTTGGCGAAGGCGTTGCGGCCGTCTCGAACGTACGGATCGCTTTCCGACCCGACGACGACGCGCGACCGCGGTTCGTCCAGCGCGGCCGCCAGTCGACGACCGCCCTCGATTCCGAGCGTGAACCGGCCGTCGGTCCCGAGCGAGACGATCCGGCCGTGGGGGCCGTGGACCTGTCTGGGCCGGCCGCCCGAGGAGTAGTTGATCGAGCGGTCTTCGCCGGTCGGAAACAGTGCCTCGCCCGCGCCGGGGCCGAACTGGTAGGTCGCGATCGTCCGGAGTTTGCTCGTCGGGTCGGTCACGCCTCGGTCACTGACGTGATTCGGATGCCGATCGCCAAAGCCCCGTCGTTCCGGGCCGATCACAGCAAAAACTCGTCGGCGTTCTCGTCGAGATCGTAGTGGGCGTGAGCGGCCTCGATCAGTTGTTCGGCGGTCGACGGGCCGAAACTGGCGACCTCGACGCGGACTCCCTCGTGAGTCAGGTGCGAACAGAGCCGCGCGAAATCGCCGTCGCCGGTACAGAGCACGAGCGTGTCGACCTTCGAGGCCAGCGAGACCGCGTCGAGGCTCATCCCCACATCCCAGTCGGCCTTCTTCGATCCGTCGCCGAACGTGCGAATTTCCTTGCGACGCGTCTCGTAGCCGATGTCTTCGAGGGCCTCGAAGAAGGTCTCCTCGTCGGGTGCGTTCGCCTCGATCACGTACGCGATCGCGCGAATCAACGCGCGGTCGTCGACGGCGGCTTCCAGCAGTGCGGCGTAGTCGATCTTCCGGCTATGCAGGCTCTGTGCGGTATGATAGAGGTTCTGCGCGTCGGCGAGAACGGCGACCCGCTGGCCATCGTGAACCGTCGATTGTCGCATACCAGTCTCTGTGCAGGGCCTCGTCAAAGCGTTTGTGGGATCTCACCGTTCGATCCGGGAAGACTGGCCTGCCTCGGCGATCGGCGCCGGACAGTCGCGAGTGTATCTGTCCGCGATCCCGAGTCGGTTGGCTGTCGAATCGCGCTCTACTCGACTGTCGAATCGTTATTCGGATCGGAAGTCACGTCGCAATCCGACTGGTGGGTGTCCCCGTTGGGCCAGGAGGGCCGACCGGTGATGGGATCGGCCTCCTCTGAACCGAGCGCGTCGATGCGGGCCGAAATCTCTTCGAATCGCTGCATTCGCTCGCGGTGAAGGCTGACGATCACGTCCGAGAGGACCGCGAACATCAACAACTGGACGCCGAAGATGATCCCCATCGCCGAGAGGACCGCGAGCACCTCGTGTGAGATCGACTGTGTCCACCAGTCGATGGCGACGTACAGGCCCAGTCCGGCCCCGGCGGTGGATGTCACCAGACCGAGGCTCCCGAAATAGAACAGTGGATTGCTCGTTCGCGCCATCTGGTAAAGGGTGAGACCGATGATTCCACCGTCGCGCAGCGGGCGGAGGTTGGTGTCCGCACCGTCGGGTCTGGACTCGTACCGGATCGGGACGACTGTCGTCCGGAGGTCCTGTTTCACGCACTCGACGGCCATCTCGGTCTCGATGCCGAACCCGTCGGCCGACAGGTTCAGTCGGTCGATCGAGGACTGCGTGAACGCGCGATATCCGCTCAGGATGTCCCCGAGATCGCGACCGTGAATCACCCGGAAAGCACGGTTTATCAGCCAGTTTCCCGCCCGATTGAGCCGGGTCATCGCACCGGGTTCCATGTCCGCGAACCGGGTCCCGACGACGTGGTCGGCCTCCCCAGCGAACAGCGGTTCGACCATCGCGTCGGCATCGTCCGCACGATAGGTCGCGTCGCCGTCGACCATCAGGATGTAGGGCTGATCGATCGTTTCGATGGCCTCGCGGACGGCCTGGCCCTTGCCGGATCCCGACTGTTCGATCACTCGCGCCCCTGCCTCGGCGGCCAACTCCCGGGTCCCATCGGTCGAACTGCCATCGACCACGAGGACGTTCTCGTAGCCCGCCTCTCGAAAGTCCGTGACGACCTGTTCGATCGCCCCGCTTTCGTTGTAGGTGGGAACCAGGACGCACACGTCACTGCGGTCGGGCATCATTCGATGTTCGATCGGCGACACCTTAAAGGGACCTGTCTCGACTGTGGCCATTCTGCTCGCGATCGGCGACCGACAGGTTTTCGGATGGTCGGTGATCGATATTCTCGCATGCATCGTGGAGTCATATCGGAACGGCGGTCGATCGAACGGGCCACCGTCGAGGGGGGCCGGTGATCGCCGTGCCAAAGATCAGCGTCGAGGTCCCGGCGGAACTGCTCGGGGACCTCGACGACCACGTCGGATCGGACGGTAAATTCGTCAACCGGAGCGAGGCCATCCGCGCCTCGATCCGCAAGCACCTCGATATGCTCGACGAAATCGACGACCGGCACGATCGCCTGGGTGACGATCCCGTTCTGGAGGGCGACGATGCGTGAGGCGCAGGGCCGACCGACGCCCTCGATCGCTCAGGTAACTCTCATCGGGGTGTTCGTCACGGCGCTCGTGACCGCCCAGTTGACCGCCGCGAAAGTGATCGCCATCGAGTTGCCCATCGCGATTCCGATGCCAATCGCTGGCGAGATGGGTGCCCTCGTCATGCCCGGAGCGGCGCTCGCGTACGCGATGACGTATCTGGCGTCGGACTGTTATGCCGAACTCTACGGCCGTCGAGCGGCCCAGATCGTCGTCAACGTCGCGTTCGGGATGAATCTGGTCGTGGTGGCGCTCGTCCTCTCGACGATCGCCGCGCCGGCGGCACCGAACTCACCGGTCGATCCGGGGACGTTCCAGGAAGTGCTCGGTCCCTCGCTGTCGATCGTGATCGCGAGCATGGCGGCGTATCTCGTCAGTCAGAACTGGGACGTGCTGGTCTTTCACCGCCTTCGGTCGGCGACCGATGGCGCGCACCTCTGGGTTCGCAATCTCGCCTCGACCGCGTCGAGTCAGGCGATCGACTCGGTGATCTTCGTCACGCTGGGGTTCATCGTCGTTCCGGCCCTCCTGGGCGGGCGAGTCATGCCGGCCGGTGCGGTGGTAACCCTGATCGTCGGCCAGTACATCCTCAAACTCGCGATCGCCGTGTTCGATACGCCGGTCGTCTACGCGGTGGTCCACCTCGTCGAGTCGCGATTCGGCGACGAATCGATCGTCGACCCGGCCGACGGGCGTATGGATGAGCCCTCGCGGGTCGACTCCAGTTCCTGACGACGGGGCCGTCAATCCGATCGCGATCATCGGTCGCGTGAGGTGACCGCACCGCTCAGACCTCGGCGGTGGCGAGCGACTCGAT
>JBDGTN010000065.1:0-5190 GCA_042216835.1 Halococcoides sp. | reverse complement strand
CAGGCCGACGGTCGGACCGCAGCCGACCCCGACCGCTCGTCGGCGACCGCAGATCGTGACCCGCTCGCCTCGGAACGGGCCGACGACGCGGCCGCCGACCGCCAACAAGAGGTGCGGTCGCCGACCGACGCGGGCCCCTCGGACGAGGCGACCGCACCGCGTGGACCCGCGTCCGCATCGGAGCGAGTCGCCGATAGCCGCGCGGCGATCGAGACCGCACTCGAACGGTTCGCGAACGCGGCGGCCCAGACCGACGATCCACGGGCCGCCCGCGACCACCTCGCGGCCGCTCGCGAGGCCGCAGAGGCGCTGGCCGCGATCGACGCGCTGTAGGCCCGACCACTTTACTGTCCGAATCACCTATTCCAGCCGAATGATTACCGACGCTCGCGTCCTCACGGCCGAGTTCGTGCCGCGAGACGTCGAGCATCGCCACGAGGAAATCGATCGGCTCTCGGCGGCGCTGGACCCCATCCTCGACGACCAACCCGGCGAAAACGCCTATCTGTTCGGCCCGACGGGCGCGGGCAAGACCTGCGTTGCTCGGTATACGCTCCGGCAGTTGCGCGACCGGTTGCCCGGCCTCGACGCCCAGTACGTCAACTGCTGGCGGGACGGATCACCGTTTGCCGTCCGTCGTCGCCTGCTCGATGCCGTCGCCGACACCGCTGCGGTCCACCGCCAGTCGACGGCGATCGACACGATCCGCGAACGCTTTCGCGCGGCGCTGGACGGACCCTTCGTCGCCGTCCTCGACGAGGTCGACCAGCTCGAATCGACCGATCTCCTCTACGATCTCAACGCGACCCGCGAGGTGACACTCGTTTTGATCGCCAACCGCGAGGAAGAACTGTTCGCCGACCTCGACGATCGACTGGACAGCCGTCTTCGGGGCGGCGTGACCGTCCGCTTCGATCGGTACGGCGTCGACGAACTCGGGGCAATCCTGGGCTCGCGCGCCGAGCGCGGTCTCGAACCGGGCGCGATCGACGGTGCGGGCCTGCGCACGATCGCCGACCGGGCGGGTGGTGACGCCCGCGTCGCCATCGACGCGCTCCGTGCGGCGGCCCGGGCGGCCGAGCGCCGCGGCGGCGAGGCAATTACCGACGACGACCTCGCCGATGCGGTCCCGACCGCGCGCTCGACGATCCGCGAGCGCCGCCTGGAGACGCTCGGCGCACACCAGCGCGCGGTCTACGAGGCGATCCGCGCAGCCGGCGAGATCGCGCCCGGACCGCTCTACGAGGCCTACAGCACACGCGTCGACGAGCCGCGCAGCCGGCGGATGGTCCGGAACTACTGTGCGAAACTCGACCAGTACGGCCTGATCCGGGCCGAGGGCGAGACGCGCGATCGGCGGTATGCGGTCGTCGAGGCGTAAGTCAGTCCGCGCCAGTCACGTCGTGAAGGACCTCGACAGCGCGATCGACCAGCGACTCGTCGAGGCGGCCCTGTTTGTCGTCCAGATCGCGGTGTTTGATCGTCGTCACGTACCACGGTGAGACGTACGCGTCGTCGTTCGATCCGCCCTCGACCCACGCGTCGTCGGGGATCGCGATTGCCCGGGAGTGGTTGGTCGTGGTCAGACCGAGGACGATGCTCTCCTCGTCGGCGAACGGGTGCCCGTCGTCGTTCACGACCAGCCAGGGCCGGTACGCTGGACTGGACTTGTGGGGAGCCGGGCCCCACCACACCGCTCCCCGGGCGATCATCGCTCGTGATCTCCCCACTCCTCGGGATCTTCGTCTCCGAGGCGATCGGTCGCGGCGCGGGCGGTCGCCATCGCGAGCGTCGTGTCGAGATCTCGGCGCTGGTCCGTCCACCCCAGAATCAGAGAAACGCTTACCTATGAATGGGAGCTATCTATGAACAATGAGCCAGTCAGAGAATTCGACCGAGTCTGAAACGGAGGTCGTCGCGGTGACCAAACACGGGCAGGCGACCATCCCGAAGCGATTCCGCGAGAAACTCGGGATCGAGGCCCCGGGAACCGTGCGCTTCCGGGAGCGCGAGGGCAGCGTCGTCGTCGAGGCCATCCGATCGCCGAGCGAGATGCGCGGGTTCGCCGCCCGGCAGGACAGCGACAGCGACCGGCCCGCGACCGACTTTCTGCGAGAGAAGCGCGAACGGGACCGCACCGAGCGTGATCGCCGAGTGGAGAACGGCGAATGACATCGGACACCGATCATCTCGTCTTCGACGGTGATCGAGTGATGGCGGTCCCCGATCGCGTCGTCTTCGACGCCGAACCGCTGATCGCCCACGCGGACGACGAACCCGGGAGCGACATCGTTAAGACCTATCTCGACGCCGTCGCAGTCCAAGCGACGACCGGCTACGTCTGCCCGGTGACCCGAACCGAAATCCGGTATACGATCGCCCGGAAGTACGACCGCGCGACGGCCGACGAGTATCTCGACTGGCTCACCACGCTCGGTATCGAGACGGTCGCCGTCGAGGACGTGTGGCGGGCGGCCGCGGACCACGTCCTCGCGGCCACCCCCGCGCTCGGCGACGCGTTCGCGCTGGCGACCGCCGAACACGTCGAGGGAACGCTCCTGGTCGGTGGCGACGACGATTACGACGCAATTTCGGTTGTCCCGATCGAGCGGTTCCGCGATGGGGGCGCATAGCGTTTCGGAAACCGATCCGGAAATCGCGGATCGACGGCGAATGCCGCGCTCGACCCCACGATCGCCCGTCCGATCGATTCCGGAACGCCCGGAACCACCCCGGTCGCGATTTTCCGGTCGGGCCGACTCGTTTCGCTATGGATCTCCTGCCCGATCTCGACCCCGGGTTGACAGTGCTCGAGACGCCCGATCCGCGGTCCCCGTCGCTCCACCGCCTGGCGCTCGACGCGCACGCCGCACGCGACGGCCGCACGTTCTGGATCGACGCCCGAAATGCCGCCTCGACGCGCGTGTTCTACGACCTGGTCGATCACGACCGTCGCCTGCGCTCGGTGCGGGTCGCACGCGCGTTCACGGCCTACCAGCACCACTCGCTCGTTCGCCGCACGCTCCAGCGGGCCGGCCCGCGGACGGGGCTGGTCGTCGCCGCCAACGTCGGATCGCTGTACGCCGACCCGGACGTGCCCGAGTACGATCGCGACCCCATGCTCCGCTCCTCGCTCGAGGCGCTCGCCGGCCTCGCCGAGGCGCGGTCGATCCCCGTGCTGGCCTCGACGGCGGGCGCGCTCGCCGACCGCGTCCGGGCGGCCGCCGACCGGGTGATCACCTGCGAGGCGACCGGCGAGGGCCACCGCTACGTCGGCCCCGACACCGAGACGCCGGCCTATCGCGGCCCGGGCTACTGGCAGACGACGATCGCCTACTGGCTCGAGTTGGTCGGCCCGGTCGAGACGCACCCCGGCGCGGCCGTCCACGAGCGCGTCCCGCCACGGGTGGAGGGGTGACGATGGGCCGGACGACGCCGACCTACCGGGACACGCTCGACTCGCGCGAGGAGGCCTGGCAGTCGTTCCGCCGGGCGCTCCGGCGGCCCTACCGGCCCGCGTTCGACCGCCTGTTCGAGCACGCCCGGCAGTTCGCCGACGCCGCGGGCTATTGCAACGCGACTGACCCGGACGTGGCGCTCCTGCTCTCGATCGCACTCGCCCACGAACACGCCCAGAGCGAGCGCGACGACCGGATCGACGCGCTCGAATCACAGGTCGAGGCGCTGGAATCGCGGCTCGCCCGACTGGAGGCACGTCTCGACGACTGAGCATGCTCACCGTTCAGTTCGAGGAGGGCGACGCGATCGTCTGGGAGACCACCGCCGACAGTGCCCGGCCCGAGCGGCATGCATACACCCCCGCGCTGTTCGTCGGCGGGCCCTCGAAAGCACGTACGCACGTCCGGGCCGCGCTGGCCGACGATCCCAAGGTCGCTTCGCTCGACACCGTCCACCGCTATCCGGACCTGCACGCCGACGAGCGCGAGCCAGTCCTCCGGGTCGCCGTCGAGCGCGTCGGCGAGATCCGCACGCTCGCCCGCGAGATCCGCACGCGCCACGAGGCAGGGTCGTTCGCGCCCGGCACCCTGCGGCTGTACGACGTGGACCTCGATCCCGGGGCGCGATACTGTCTCGACACCGGCCGCTCGCCCGTGCCCGATCGCGACCTGCGCACGCTCGCGCTCGACCTGCCGGCGGCCGCGCGCGCCGACGACGACCTGTCCGGATTGCGCATCGACGGCGACCCCGTTTCCGGCGGCGAGGCGCGCACGCTCGCCGCGCTCGCCGATCGGCTGGAGCGTGTCGACCCGGACGTGCTGGTCTGCTCGACCGGGCGGATCGTCCCGCTGGTCGTCGCGGCGGCCGACCGCCACGGGATCGACTGCCCGCTCGGTCGTCGCCCGGGTGTCACCCAGCGCGCCGGGGCGAACACCGTCGAGAGCTACGGACGCGTGCTGCACTCGCCCGCGCGGTACGCCGTCCCCGGGCGCGTCATCGTCGATCGCGAGGGATCCTTTCTGTACGACGAGGGTGGCCTCCCGGGCCTGCGTGACCTCGCCGCGCGCTCGCGGCGGCCCCTCCAGGCGACCGCGCGCGGATCGATCGGGACGATCCTCACCTCGATCGAGATCCGCGAGGCGCGTTCGCGTGACGTCCTCGTCCCCTGGAACAAGTGGGAGCCCGAGGCCTTTTCGACGGTGCCGACGCTGCACGACGCCGATCGCGGCGGCTTCACGTTCGCGCCCGCGGTCGGCGTCCACGAGGACATGATCGAGGTGGATTTCGCCTCGCTGTACCCCTCGATCATGGTCGAGTACAACGTCAGCCCCGAGACCGTCGGCTGTGACTGCTGTGCGAACGATCGCGTGCCCGGGCTGGACTACTCGATCTGCGAGGAGCGCGGCTTCATGGCCGACGTGCTCGATCCCCTCATCCAGGACCGCGCGGACATGAAAGCCCGGATCGCGGCGGACGGGATCGGCGACGACGAGCGCGAGCGCCTCGAAGCGCAGGCCGACGCCCTGAAGTGGATTCTGGTCTCCTCGTTTGGCTACCAGGGGTATCGCAACGCGAAATACGGTCGGATCGAGGCCCACGAGGCGATCAACGCCTTCGCCCGGGAGATCCTGCTCGACGCGAAAGACCGCCTCGAAGCGGCGGGCTGGCGGGTCGTCCACGGCATCGTCGACAGCCTCTGGGTGACCGCGCGCGACGATCCCGACCCGATCG
>JBDGTN010000145.1:3693-5210 GCA_042216835.1 Halococcoides sp. | reverse complement strand
TCGATTCTCGAACGACTCGTTGAGGACGGGGCTTTGCGCCTGTCTTTCAGGTAAACTGACCGAAACCGCCGAGATCAGACGACGAGCGCAAAGAGCAGATACGGCCGGACGACCGCGAGGACGGGCGAGAGAGCACCCAGAGCGTGACGATCCGGACGCTCGCGCGGGGATCGAACAGGCTCTCGGCGGTGAGTTCGTCGGGGCCTTCCGAGCGAGCGGTCAGTCGCTACTCCATCGTCTGGCTCTCAATCCTCGGTCTGCCCGGGTCGTTCGCGGCGGCGCTGGGCGTCCAGCACACGCCGGACGCCACGGCCGGGCCCACCGTCGATCGGCCAGTCGCGAGTGCGCCACACCGGCGGTTCGGGCGTGAATTCTGGACAGCCGCCGCGGCACTCGCCCGGCGACGGCACGCGATCGTACGCCCCGCAGTGCGGGCCGACGCCACGGTCGACCTCACGGGCCTCGAAGTGGCGGCAATCGGGCCGGAGCGCGTCGAGATACGACCGCCACCCGCGCTCGTAGACTCGCTCGGCGATGACCTGCCGGCGTCGCGCGGTCCAGTCCGCGTCGGCGTACTCGAAGCGGGCCGCGCCGCGATCGCCGCCCCGGTCGAGAATCCGCAGGCCGGGCCGGCGATCGGCCAGCGATCGGGGCTGCCAGAGCACCTCGACGTCGCCATCGACGGCGAGCACGCCCGCCTCGACGGGAAAGTCCTCCAGCAGCGCCCGGGGGACGCGCTCGCCAGCCTTCTCGGTCGCGACCCAGATCTCGTCGGCGAGCGCGAGCGCGACGTCGAATTCGAGTTGATCGGCCAGTCGATCGGCGGCGCTCGCATCGAGGTCGGGCTTGTTCTCGATCGCGACGATCCGCTCGACCCAGTCGGGGTAGGCCCACCGGCGGCGAATCTGGAGGCGGCCCCCGCGCTTTCGCACGTCGAGCACGCCCCGGTCGTCGGCGCGGTGGATCGTCTCCCGGACGTACCGCCAGGGATAGCCCGGATCGGGGAGCGCGTCGCGATACCACGCCCACTCGGCGGGCGCAGACGGGAGAACATCGAGCAGGTCGTCATCGATCGCCGCGGGCCCGAACAGGGCGCGCCGGGCGAGTGCGTCGCGATCGCACTCGACGATCACGGTGTCCCAGCGGCGGTGTCGGGTGCCGACCTGCCGGCCGACGATCGCACCGTCGGCGTCCCACGATCGTTCGGCCCACCGGCAGACCGCGAGTTCGAACGCGAACTCCGAATCGGCGTCCACGCGGGCCGTTGGCGCGGCCGGGCGAAAAGCCCTCGGGCGCGGCGGTGATCGTGGTCCGGGGCCGATCGTCGAATCGCCCGGTTATCTCCGAACCATCGACTCGCGCCACTCCCCGCTCTGCCGGGGCGACGAATACCCAAAGCGTTTTTGCCGTTGGTCTACTACACCAACATACGCCGAATGGGATCGACCGTCGTCTTCGAAGACTCGGACACGTTTCCGGATGGATCACGGTACGAGATGATCGCGACATCGGTCCCG
>JBDGTN010000145.1:0-3593 GCA_042216835.1 Halococcoides sp. | reverse complement strand
CCCGCCGCGAGAGGTGACCCACCATGCCCGACGACCCCACCCCCGACGACACCGAGCGCTCGATCGACGACGCGGAGGCGGACTTCCTCGACGACCGGCCGATCGAGGAGTATCCCGCCGTCCTCCGCATTACCGCCGAGAGCGACGAGGCCCACCGCCGTGACGTTCTCGACCGGATCGAACGCTGGGAGGCCGGAGAGGCAGTCCCGCACGTCGTCAACTTCCAGAACCCGAGCGATCTCAGGGCGTTGCTCACCGATCGCCGCGTCGAACTCCTCCAGAGCGTCATGAGCGACCGACCCGATAGCATTCGCGATCTGGCGGACCGTCTCGATCGCGATGTCAAGACCGTCCACGACGATCTCTCCGTTCTCGCCGAGTACGATGTCGTCCACTTCGAACGGGACGGTCGAGCGAAACGACCCGTGGTCCCCTACGAGACGATCGAGGTGCGTCTGGCAATCGAGCCACCGGATGCCGCGGACGATCTCGCCCCCGCCTGACCGGTCGAGTGTCGCCTGCTGGCCATTGGATCGGGGCCACGGATCATTGGTCGCCGATGGCCTCGCCCTCGCGGGGCCGACTCAACAGGTTTATCCGCCCCCACGGCCGATCTGCGGCCACTATGTCCGAGGGACGCTCCGGGAGCGCGGGCCGGTTCGGTGCCCGGTACGGCCGGGTCGCACGCCGCCGCGTCGACGAGATCGAATCCGAGATGAACGCAGATCACGAGTGCCCAGACTGTGGCGACCAGCGCGTCGGCCGCGCCGGGACGGGCATCTGGGAGTGTGAGGCCTGCGGGCACCGCTTCGCTGGCGGGGCCTACCGCCCCGAGACCCCCGCCGGTGTGACCGTCGGCCGATCGATTCGTGCTGCGATCGGCGAAGACGAGGATTGAACTGTCCGGCCCCGCATCTACCGATCATGTCCTACAAGTGTTCGCGCTGCAAGCGCGATGTCGAACTCGACTCGTACGGTGGCGTGCGGTGTCCCTACTGCGGGCACCGCATCCTCCTCAAGGAACGTGCGCCCGACGTGAAGGAAGTCGACGTGAAATAGCGTGTCCGACACCGCCGCGGTGACTGCGACCTACGACGATCCCGGGAGCGCCCGCCGCGTCGAACGCGCGCTCGCCCCCGAGATCGCATCGATCGACGACGATCGGACCTCGGCCGCGATCGAGCGGTCCGGAGCGACCGTCGAGATTGCGATCGAGGCGACCGACCCCGTCGCGCTCCGGGCGGGCGCGAACTCCTGGCTCGGTCTGCTGGAGGTCGCCGAACGGGTCGGTGACACGGCCTAGGTCGGATCGACAGCCCTTTTTCGTCCGTTCGTCGTTTACTCTCTCATGGAGCGAGACGCCGTTCTCGGACCGATCCTCGAACCCTGGCGGGTGCTCGGTGCGGACCGGCCCGAGGATTTGCTCTGGGTCGCGATCGTGGTCGTGGGAGCGCTCTCGATCGTGATGGCGGGCAGCGTGATGGCGGTCGGTACGATCGTCGCGGGGACCGTCGACGGTCCGATCTCCGTCGAGAATCCCGATCACCCGCCCGAGTGGGTCTGTAATGGCGACACGTCGACGGCTGACGAGGTCTGGGACTGTGACGCGCCCGAGACGATCGACCGCGACCCGCAGGTGATGGCGAACGAGGCCGTCGGTGGGTACGTCCCGTTTGCCCTGCTCGGCCCGCCCGTTCTGTGGCTGTTGGGGACGGTCGTCCTGTTCACTGGCGGTCGCCTGGCGAACGGCGATCCCTCCGGCGGCGGCACCGCTGCGCTGGCTGGCTGGGTGGCACTCGGGGAGTTCCCCCGGATCGGCATCGCTCTCGCGGCGATCTGGTACGTACTCCGCGGGGTGACGGTCTCTCCGGACCAGACAGAGGCGGCGCTGGAGGCCTTTCGAGCGGCTCTCGGACCGATCAAGGGACCCCTTCTGATCGTCTCGCTGGTGGTGATGGGCTGGCAATGGGCGATGCTGACCCGCGGTCTCGCTCGCGATGCCGGGATTTCCCGCACTGCGGCGGCGACCGTCGTCGGGATTCCGCTCGGACTGCTGGCGCTGTTCACGGTCGTTCCCTGACGCCGCGGGCCTGGGCCCCATCGGTGTCCCCAGTCGGCGAGAACGTGAGATTAATCCCGCTACCGGTGTTCTCCCGTCGCATGGGAACGAAGGATCGAGTCGGGCCGTCGGTCCCGGGGGAACCGACACTCGACGCCCGCGCCGAGTACGACTATCAGGGTGGAGAAGTCCACCGACCGGGACTGGTTGCCGACCTCGAAGACCGCATCGATGGCGACGTGCGCTTCGACGAGTACTCCCGGCAGTTGTACGCCACCGACGCCAGCGCCTACGAGGTCATGCCCGTCGGGGTGGTCTTTCCGCGGACCACCGACGATGTCGCCGCGGTCCAGCGGTACTGTGCCGAACGCGAGATTCCAGTCCTGCCGCGCGGTGGCGGGACGAGTCTCGCCGGTCAGACCGTCAACGAGGCCGTCGTCCTGGACTTTACGCGGTACATGGACGACGTGCTCGAAACCGACGCCGAGGCACAGACCGCCCGCGTCCAGGCCGGCACGTACATCGGCGACATGAACGCGGAGTTCGCCGCCGAGGGTCTGAAATTCGCACCCGATCCCGCCTACGGCGACAAGAGCGCCGTCGCTGGCGCGATCGGCAACAATTCGACGGGGTCACATTCGCTGAAGTACGGCAAGACCGACGCCTACGTCGAGTCATGTGAGGTCGTCCTCGCAGACGGGACGGTCACCGAACTCGGCGAGGTGGCCATCGAGACCCTCCGAGAGGACGGCGATCCAGAAGGCGATCTCGAAGAACGGATCTACGCCGAGGTCGCCCGGATCATCGACGAGGACCGCGATATCGTCGAGAAGCGCTTCCCTGATCTCAAACGGAACGTCTCGGGGTACAACCTCGATCGACTGATCGAAGAAGCCGACTTGGGAACGGTCAACCTCGCGCGCCTGCTCGCCGGCAGCGAGGGGACGCTCGCGACGATTACCGAGACGGAGGTCAGCCTCGAACCCGTTCCCGCGACCAAATCGATCGCGCTGCTGGCCTATTCCGATCTCATCGCGGCGATGGAAGACGTCGCGCCCATCCTGGAGCACGACCCCTCCGCCGTCGAGGTGCTCGACGACACGCTGCTCGAACTCGCCAGCCAGACCGAGGATTTCGGCCCGCTGGTCGACGAAATCGTGCCCGAGGGGACGGGCGCGATGTTGCTCGTCGAGTTCTACGCCGACACCGACGACGAGGGCCGCCAGAAGGTCGCCGATCTGGTCGCCGACCGCCTCGAAGACGGCGAGAGCGAACTCGATCCGAGTGCGGACCGGACGACGACCGACGCCGCAACCTACGCCTTCGACGCCCAGGAGGCCCACGCCGACGACGCACGCAAGCGGTTCTGGAAGCTCCGCAAGAGCGGGAATCCGATCTTGCTGGGGCGGACGACCGACGCCAAGCACGTCAGTTTCATCGAGGACACCGCGGTCCCGCCGGAGAACCTCCCCGAGTACGTCGCCGATTTCCAGGATCTCCTGGAGGACGTCGGCACGTTCGCGGCCTTCTACGC
>JBDGTN010000154.1:0-5257 GCA_042216835.1 Halococcoides sp. | reverse complement strand
GCCCTCGCCCTGTCCTGCGACAGCGACTCCGGCCGGTCCTGTGGTCGCCGCTGGGTTTAACCCGTCCCGTCACCGAGAATCGTCGATGACTGACGGGCTGGACCGCCTGGAGACCGCGATCGTCAACGGGCTTCAGGGCGGGTTTCCGATCGCCGATCGGCCGTTCGCTATCGTGGCCGACGCCCTGGAGCGCGCGGCGACGACCGAGCCGGCGGTGATCGAGGCCGATGCCGCCGCCGTTCGCGAGCGCGTTGCCGACCTCGTCGATCGGGACGTACTCTCGCGGTTCGGACCGTTGATCGACGCCGACGCGATCGGTGGCCGGACCGAACTCGTCGCGATGAGCGTTCCCGACGAGCGTTTCGACGCGGTCGCAGACAGCGTCAACGCTCACCAGGCCGTCTCGCACAACTACCGCCGGGATCACGACACGCTGACGATGTGGTTCGTCGTGAGCGTCGCCGATCCCGACCGGATCGGGGCGGTCTGTGCGGCGATCGAAGACGACACCGGCCTGGAGACCTACCGACTCCCGAAGCTGACCGAGTTTCACGTCGGTGCACGCTTCCCGATCGAGGGGCCGCTGGCGGCCGACGGACTCGACCTGACCGATCACAACCCCGCCGTCGACGCCCACGACCGCGACTCGCTCACACCGCCCGAGCGCGCGTTACTTCTCGACATTCAGGATGGCCTGCCGGTCGGTGAACGGCCATATGCGACGATCGCCGACGCGATCGGTCGCGATCCCGCGTGGGTGCGCGAGACACTCGAAGCGTTTCGGCGAGCGGGCATCGTCCGGCGGATCGGCGCCGTTCCCAACCACTACGCCCTGGGCTACTCCGAGAACGGCATGACTGTCTGGGACGTGTCCGACGAATCGGTCGAGGCCGTCGGGGAGGCCGTGGCCGCGCTGCCATTCGTCACGCACTGTTACGAGCGGCCGCGGCACGAGGGCGTCTGGCCGTACAACATCTTCGCGATGGTGCACGGCCGATCGGACGACGAGATCGCCGATCGCATCGACCAGGTGTACGACCGCGTCGCCGACCACTGCGCGATCGACGACCGCGCGACGCTGTACTCGACCGCGATGCTCAAAAAGACCGGCTTCAGTCTCGACGACCGGACGGCCGCCGCGAGTGACCCATGATTCCGCTGTTCGTCGACTTCGAGGGCGAGACGGTGTTGGTCGTCGGCGGTGGCCCGGTCGGCGTCCGGAAGGCCCGCCACTTTGCCGACGAAGCGCGCACGATCCTCCTCAGCCCGGACTTCGAGGCGGTACCGGACGGCGTCGAGTGCGTCCGGGCCGTGCCCGATCGACCCGCCATCGAGGACTGGATCGACCGGACCGATCCCGCACTCGTCGTCGCCGCGACCGACGATGGAGATCTGAACGCCTCGATCGCATCCATCGCCGCCGATCGCGCGCTCCTCTACAACCGCGCCGACCGCCGGGGCGGCGATCGACCGGCGGCGAGCGTCACCGTTCCCGCGACCGCGACCGACGGCCCGGTGAGCGTCGCCGTCGGGACCGACGGGCGTGCGCCGGCACTGAGCCGGCATCTTCGCGAACAGATCGATCCGATGATCGAGAACGCGGGGGAAATGGCCGCGTTGATCGACGAACTCAGGGCCGACTGGTCGGACTGGCCGGCCGAGCGACGGCGGTCCGCACTCCGGCGGATCGTTCGCACCGATCGGGTGTGGACAGCTTTAGGTGTCGAGGGCGATAACGCTCGTCGTACAGCCGTGGCGGAACTCGATCGGGGAGGTGAGTCGTCGTGAGCCGATTGCGCGTGGCGGCAGCGAGCGTCGCCCACGATCGTGCCGACGTGGAAACGATCGAGCGCGCCCGCTTCGAATCCGAACAGTCTGGTGTGACGACGCTCCTCGATCGATCGCGCGTCGAGGAGGCGTTCGTCCTCCAGACCTGCCACCGGACCGAGGCGTACGTAGTGACGACCGACGATCGATCGGTGCCCGAGACGCTGTTTCCCGCGATTTCGCGTCCGAACGTCTCGACGATGGGTCACGATGACGCGATCGAGCACCTCTTTCGGGTCGCGACGGGGCTGGAATCGGTCGTCGTCGGCGAAGAGCAGATCCTCGGCCAGGTCAGTGACGCCTACGAGGCCGCCCGTCGGGCCGGTGGGATCGATCGCGTCCTCGAAGCGGTCGTTCCGGCCGCGATGCGCGCCGGCGAGCGCGCCCGGACGGAGACGGCGATCAACGACGGCGTGGTCTCGCTCGCCGGGGCGGCCGTTCGCCTCGCCGACCGCGAGGCCGACCTCGCTGGCGACAACGCGGTCGTCGTCGGCGCTGGCGAGATGGGGCGCCGTGTCGCCCGATCGCTGGCCGATCGCACGCCCGTCGAGGCGGTGACGATCGCGAATCGGACCAGAGAGCGGGCCCGCGAGGTCAGTGCCGATCTCACCGTCCCGAGCGATGCGATCACCCTCGACCGGATCGAGGCCGCGATCGACGACGCAGCGCTGGTCATCACCGCGACGGCCGCCTCCGAACCCGTTATCGACCGCTCGGTCGTCGAGAACGCCGGGTCGACGATCGTCGTCGATCTCGGTCAGCCCAGAGATGTGACACAGGGCGCGCGTGACTGCCTCTCGATCGAGACGTACGATCTCGGCGACGTGGAGGCGATCACGGACGCCGCCCAGGCCGAGCGCACCACGGCGATCGAACAGGTCGAACGCCACATTGCCGACGCGCGCGAGCGCCTCGATACCCGTCTGGAGCGCCGCCCCGCCGACGCCGCCATCTCGGCGATGTACGAGTCCGGCGAACGCATCAAGGCCGCCCAGGTCGAGCGGGCGAGCCGTCGGATCGACGCCGACGCCAGCGAGCGCGCGGTGCTGGAGGACATGGCCGACGCGATCGTCAACCGGTTGCTCGCGACGCCGACCGAAGCGCTCCGCGATGCCGCCGAAAACGGCGATGTCGACACGCTCGAAACCGCACTCGACGTGTTCGATCCCACCGACGAGGCCGACGAAGGGATCGATCGGCCGCCGGCCGAGCGCGAATCCACCGCCAGTCCGGTCCGCGGACGCGGCGAAGACTGATTCGACCCGATCGTTTTTGCCGATCGCGTGTGACGCGAGTCCATGGCCGACGTGCTCGACCCCGAGGTGATCGACGATCGCGCGCCAGCAACGTGGGTCCGGGATGGGAACGCGATCGAAGCAACCTACGAATTCGATGACTACCTCGCGGGCGTCGGGTTCGCGAGCGGCGTGGGTGGGCTCGCCCAGGCCGCCGACCACCACCCGACGATCGAGATCGGGTTTCGCGAGGTGACCGTCCGGCTGACGACCCACGAGGCCGGCGGCGTCACCGCGGCCGACATCGATCTCGCCGAACGGATCGATTCGCTCGATCGGGACTGATCGGCGGGCGCGAACGGCGGTCGTGCCGTCGCGTCAGAACAGCACTCGATCCGCTGGCTCAGAACAGATCGTCGAGGCGGTCGTCTTGCAGACTCTCGGCAGGGTCGGCGGGCGCGGCGTCGGTCCGTTCGCTGGCCTCGCGGGCTCGATCCAGGAACTCCTCGACACGGCGGGAGCGTTCGATCCCGCCGAGGACGACGATCGCGGCGAGGCGATCGCTGTCCATCGGGAAGTCCCCACCGCGAACGTCGAGACTGCCGGTTTCCTCTTCGATCCACTTCCGGGCGCGCTCGACGCCTTTCCGGGCGATCCGCTGGGGCTCGCCCGCGACAACCAGGAGCGCCGACTGGGCGTCGACGGCGTCGGGCAGACTCGTCCCCGTGAGGACGGCATTGCGCGCGAGACTGCTGATCGCATTGATGTTCTCGGCGGCGTCCTCGCTGGCCTCGCAGGTGGCGTACCCGACGGCGGCGAGTTTCCCACGCCGGAGCGTGTTGATCAGATCGCTCGCGTCGACGACGGTCTCGGGGGTGCCCTCGATGCGCTCACCGGTCGCGAGCAAGAGCCCGATCCGGCGGGCGACGCGCTCGTTGATCGTCTGGAACCCGGCTTCGAGGCTCTCGTCGCTGGATCGCCAGGCGTCGTTGTCGATGAGGATCGTCGAATCGGTCTCCTGGAGGACGGTCTTCAGCGATCGGCCGGCGTTGACCTGATACAGCGACCCCTCGTCGCGACCGGGAAGGATGCCGAGTGCGTAGACGGGCCGGTCGTAGACCGTCTTGAGTTCGCGCGCGAGGACGGGCATCCCGCCCGATCCCGTCCCGCCGCCGAGTCCACCCACGAGGACGATCGCGTCCGACCGGGAGGTGATCCGGCCGTCGAGGGCGTCCATGACCTCGTCGGCGTCGGTGTCCATCACCTCCGCGCCGAGTTCGTTGTCGCCGCCGACGCCGTGGCCTTTCACCCGGTCCTGTCCGATGAGTTGCGTCTCGATGTTCAGCGACTGCAGGTCCGCGCGGGCGGTGTTGACCGCCAACGCGCCCGTGACTGCCCCGAGATCCATCTCGTAGTCGAACTCCGCGATGGCCTGGGCGAGTTTCCCCCCGGCCTGCCCCACCCCGATGAGGACGACCTTCATACCCGCCCACAGGACCGGCCCACAGTCAACGGTTTCGGAGCATGGCCCGAGTCGTGTTTCGTTTGGGGAGACAGGTGTCAACTTTTGGCTGAAGGATTCGGCCGAGCAAGATTTTGATGGTGACACAGAATGCTCGACCGCATGGCAGAGAAAGTCCGCCACAAGAACTGTTTTCGCGTGAGGCCATCCCGACAGAACGGCGGGTGGTGGGGGCGTTTCTGTATCATGATGGGCTCTCGTATGGGAAGATCGAACCCTGCGTGGACTGTTGTTACGAGGCGATCAGAGACTGGTTCCACCGGTGTAAGCACCTGTTCGATCCCAATTGCAGGGATCGACAGGAGGTGGCCGTCGACGAGACGAAAATCGATGTCGACGGCCAGACGCTCTCTGTCTGGGCGGCAGTCGAGTGTGACACGCTCGAAGTCCTGCACGTCGATGTCTCTCCCGGTTGATCCAGTCTTGATGCAGTGCTGTTTCTCAAGGAAGTTTTCTAACGATGCCACGGTCGCCCGCTGGTGTGGGCCGACCGCGGCCCCCTGTATGACTGGCCGCTGGAGCTGTTAGACTGCGATGCCGAGCGGGAAACGTGGGGAAATCGGTCACTCATCGAAGCCCGGTTCAGCCTGTTTAATTACCGAACCAGGCGCTTTTGGCACTGATTTCCGTATCGAAGTACCGCCGACTCCACCAGATCGTGGCTGAAAGCCTT
>JBDGTN010000006.1:0-5312 GCA_042216835.1 Halococcoides sp. | reverse complement strand
CCGAGCGCGAACGCAGTGAGCGCTCGGGTCTTTTTCGCCCACGTTTTTCGAGGAGTGGTCGCCGAAGGCGACCCGACGCAGAAAAAGGTGGTTGGGCGCGAGGGGATTTGAACCACGGTCACTCCCTCGCTGGCGCTCGGTCGTTCCCTGGTTCAAACCCCTCGTGCCGGTTCGCTCGCTCGTACAACTCGCTCGCTACACGGGCGCGAGGGGATTTGAACCCCTGACATCTTGGTCCGGAACCAAGCACTCTGTCCACTGAGCTACGCGCCCTCACCCGTTGCTTGCGGGGATCGCGATTTAACGATTATGAAGCGACCCCACGAGGGCCTGGAGTCGGTCGAGGATACTGGCGGATTCGTTGTCGATGACGGCCTCGCGCCACGTCCCTCGCAGGAACCACGGAATCGCCACGAGCGCGGCGACGATGTCGCCCAGCGCCATTCCTACCCAGAGACCCATCGGACCCCATTCTCCCGCGATTGCGAGCGCGTAGGTCACCGGCACGCGCACGATCCACAGCGTGACGATCGAAACGGCCAGCGCGGTCTTGGTGTTGCCCGCGCCGCGGAAGGCCCCGAGCACGACCTGCAAGACGCCCATGAAGGCAAATTCGACCGCCCTGATCCGGAGATAGGTCGTCGCATGGCGGATCGACTCGGCGGTGTGTTCGGTCTCGGCCTGGAGAAAGACCGTCACGATCGGCTCTGGGGCGATCGCGGCGATGGCCGCGACCACGATCATGACGCCCCCGACCACGCTGGCCGCGAGCCAGACGCCACGGGCGGCGCGGTCTGGCTTTTCGGCCCCGAGGTTCTGACCGACGAGCGTGTTCGTCGCCCGGCCCATGCCGAGGGCGGGAAGCAAGACCAGCGAGACCAGGCGGTTGACGACACCATACCCCGCGGCGACCGGTGGGCCGAACTGCGCGACGAAAACGGTGAGGACGATCATCGCCGAGGAGGTCATCGACTGCTCGATCGCCGTCGGCGTCCCGATCGAGACGATTTCGCGGACCGTCTCGCTTTCGAGTCGCAGATCGGCGAGGCCGACCGCGGGCCCGCGATCGGTGCCGAACAGGATGGCGACGCCCGCGACCGTCGCCACCCCGCGGGCGAACACCGAGGCGAGTGCCGCGCCCTGGATGCCCATCTCCGGGACGGCTCCGAGCCCGAAGATCGCAATCGGATCGAGGACGACGTTGAGCGCGACGGTGACGAGCATGACCGCCATCGGCGTGCGCGTGTCGCCGTAGCCCCGCATCACCGACGAGAAGACATAGAATCCGAAGATGAACGGAATGCCCGCGAACAGGATGCTGAGATAGGCCTCCATCTGGGGGAGGACCTCTGCACCCGTGGCGGGGTCGGTCGGCAGCGCCGCCAGCGCCGGTTCGAGGGCGACCAGGCCGATCCCGGCCAGCGTCACCGAGAGCACGCCGACGAACGCGAGCGTCTGGCCGGCGACCCGGCCCGCCGACCGCGCGCTGTCCGATCCGGTGTACTGGGCGACGAGGATCGATCCGGCCGTCGTGAACCCGCCCGCGATCGAGATCAGGAAAAAGAGTAGCGGAAACGCGAGGTTGATGGCCGCGACCGCCGTCGGGTCGTACCAGCCCAGGAAGATCGTGTCCGCGAGGTTGTAGGCGACCTGGAGCAACTGGATGACGACGATGGGCCAGGCGAGTTCGAAGAGCGGTCGGGCGACCCCTCGACGAGAGAGTGATCCTGAGCGTTCGCCACACCGATCCTATCCGGCGGGCGGTGAAGAACCTGACCGCTCGGTCAGGGGATCGCTCGCCGACGTGCCCCCTAGTCCCCGGTGCGGGGGACAGGATGACGACCGAAGCCATAGCGCAGTCGATTCGCCAGACGCCGCGAGAACTTGCCGCGCTCGCCACCGGTCGCGCGCGAGTCGAATCGCTCGGCCAGCGCCTGGTAGATCAGTGGCACCGCGACTTCCTGTTCGAGGGCCTCCTGAACGGTCCAGGTGCCCGTCGAGCCACCCTCGACGCGGTCGGCCACGTCGCCCAGGTCGTTGCCCTCCTCGGCAAACGACTCCTCGGCGAGTTCGAGCAGCCACGACCGGATGACCGCGCCGTTGTTCCAGGTATGGGCGATCTGCTTCATGTCGAGGTCGTACCGGCCGTTCGCGAGCAACTCGAAACCCTCGCCGTAGGCCTGCATCAGGGCGTACTCGACGCCGTTGTGGATCATCTTCACGTAGTGGCCCGCCCCGAGCGGCCCCATCCGGGCGTGGCCCTCCGGGCCGGTCGCGACGGCGTCGAACGCCGGTTCGAGTTCCTCGTAGGCCCACTCGGGGCCGCCGATCATCAGCGAAAAGCCCAGGTCAGCGCCGGCGGGCCCGCCGCTCGTCCCACAGTCGAGCAGGGTGGCGTCGATCGCCTCGCCGCGACGGAGCGTCTCCGTGAAGTTGCAGTTGCCGCCGTCGACGACGATGGCGTCCTCGCCGAGGTGCTCGTCCAGTTCCGCGAGCGTCTCGTCGACGACCTCGCCGTGGGGCAAGACCATCCAGATCCGTTCGTCGGACGGGAGCGCCGCGGGCAGATCCGTCAGGTCGGCGACGGTCTCCGCGCCCGCCGCCCCAGCCTTGTCCCGGGCCTCCGGATCGATGTCGAACGCCACGACATCGTGGCCAGAATCCAGCAATCGATCCACGACGATCCGTCCCATCCGTCCGAGTCCGACGACGCCGAGGTGCATGGTCGGCGAATCGACGGGCCCACGCCTATGGCTTGTGATCGACCCGCTCCCGGACGATCGATCGTGGGGAATTCGGCCCCGATCGGTCCGGAGACCGGCGATTTTCGGCCCCGAGGCCTCAAGTTATTTCAGGGGCCCGCCGCACCATCCGACTGGAGGCAATTACACGTGACACCCCCTATCGTCGCAGGCGTCGGGATGACAAAGTTCGGTGAGTCACCCGAACGCACGAGTCGCGATCTGTTCGCCGAGGCCGGCGAGACGGCGCTCGACGACGCGGGCGTCCCCCGCGAGGACGTCGAGACGCTGTACGTCGGCAACTTCATGGGCGACCTCTCGGAGAACCAGGGCCACATGGGCCCGCTGATGGCCAAGAGCCTGGGCATCTCCGCGCCCACGACACGCATCGAGAGCGCGTGTGCATCCGGCGGAATGGCCGTCCGCCAGGCCGTCATGGCCGTCCGTACGGGCGAGGCCGACGTGGCGCTCGTCGGTGGCGTCGAGCGGATGCACAACATGGGGACGGCGGGCGCGACCGCCGGCCTGTCGGTCGCCGCCGACGACCTCTGGGAGATCCGCCACGGCGTCACCTTCCCCGGTGCGTACGCGCTGATGGCCCAGCGGTACTTCGAGGTCCACGGGGGCGATCGGGAGGATCTCGCCCACGTCGCCGTCAAAAATCACGCGAACGCCGCGAACAACCCGCTCGCACAGTATCAAACAGAAATTTCGATCGAAAAAGTGCTCGACGCGTATCCGGTCGCCCCGCCGGTCGGCCTGTTCGACGCGAGTCCGATCACCGACGGAGCCGCCGCGGCCGTTCTCGTCAGCGAGGAGTACGCCGACGAACACGGCGTCGACAGTGGCGTGACGATCACCGGGACGGGCCAGGGCACCGACGATCTGGCGCTCCAGCACCGCGATTCGCTGGTCTGGACGCCCGCGACGAAGGATGCCGCCGAGGAGGTCTACGACGACGCCGGGATCGACGCCGGCGATGTCGACTTCCTCGAAGTCCACGACTGTTTCACCATCGCGGAAGTGCTCGCCCTGGAGGGACTCGGACTCTACGACGAGGGCGAGGCGATCACCGCCGCTCGGGAGGGAGAGACGACCGCCGACGGCGATCTGCCCGTCAACCTCTCGGGCGGCCTGAAAGCCAAGGGCCACCCGGTGGGGGCGACCGGTCTCGCCCAGATCAGCGAGGTGACGAAACTCCTGCGGGGCGATCACATCAACAGTGATGTGGTCGCGGACGCCGACACCGCACTGACACACAACGCTGGCGGCACGGTCGCGACTGCCGTCACTCACGTCCTGGAGGTGGACCGATGAGCGACGACGTTCGAGACGCAGGCTACGACGACGCACTGGACGCCATCGCGGCCGGTCGACCCTACGCGCTGGAGTGTTCGAACGGCCACCGGAGTCTCCCGCCACGGCGTGTCTGTCCGGACTGCGGTGACGACGACCTCTCGGAGGTCGACCTGTCGCTGACCGGCGAGATCGTCACCTACAACGAGACCCACGTTCCGACGCCCGACTTCAGTGACGACGTACCGTATGTCCTCGCGATCGCGGAGTTCGACGACGTGCGCTTCACCGGGATGGTCGATGCAGACGTGGAGAACGTCGAGATCGGGGATTCGGTCGAGATTTCGATCGGCGAGAGCGAGACGACCGGTCGCCGACTGATCGAGTTCTCGCTGGCCTGATCGCGGTCGCTCCATCGATCCGGCCCGACCGGCGACCGACTTTCTTTTCGCCCCGTCAGCGCGAATCTGCTCGTGACCGTCATCACCGGGCAGTCCGTATCGATGGCCGTGTCAGCGATCGATCTCACCGACGGGTTCGACTATCACGACTACCGCGAGGACCTCAAACTGATCGAGCAGACCCGGGATTCGGCACACCTCGAAAATCGCGGTGGCCTCGCCTGTCCGGCCTGCGGGCGACCATTCGACGCGATTCTCGCGACGACCGCTCGATCCCGGTCGATCCCCGGCATCGACGGGCCATTCTGTCTCGCGCGGACGGACGAACGACTGCTCGTCATGACCCACTCCAGGTGACCACTCACCCGCCTGTGACCTTTCACCCGCGTGAGGCCTGGACATGCTCGCGCGCGATCGATGGCTGGTGTGGGACCGCCGGATCGAAATCTTCTCGCCCGCGCGATGTCAAGCGAGTATACTCGAATGTCCGATTCACCGAAATCCGACGATCTGCGGAGCGCAGAGGTCACCGAAGGCGTCGACCGCGCCCCTCACCGGTCGCTCTTTCGCGCGGCGGGCCTCTCGGACGAGGAGATTCACAGTCCGCATATCGGGATCGCCAACTCCTGGAACGAGATCGTTCCCGGGCACGTCCACCTCGACGAACTGGCCGAGTACGTCAAGGCGGGCGTGCGCGAGGCGGGCGGGACCCCCCTGGAGTTCGATACGATCGCCGTCGACGACGGCATCGCGATGGGCCACGAGGGAATGCGCTCCTCGCTGCCCAGTCGGGAGGTCATCGCCGACTCGGTCGAGTTGATGGCCAACGCCCACCAGTTCGACGGGATCGTCGCGCTCGCCTCGTGTGACAAGA
>JBDGTN010000156.1:0-5319 GCA_042216835.1 Halococcoides sp. | reverse complement strand
GTGATGGAAGTCTGATGTTTCTGAGCTAATCTCGAAACCGTGCAACGGGCTATCGAAGCCAGGTTCGACGGCCGTCACCATCGCCACGCGGCAGTCGACCGATCGTTCGGCGATCTCGGCGAGCACCTCGGCCCCGGAGAGGCCGGGCATACGGCGATCGAGCAGGACGACATCGGTCGATTCGTCGAGCAGTTCCAGTGCGTGTTCGCCCGTCGTCGCGACCTCGACGGCGTACTCGTCGTCGAGCACCCGTGCGTAGGCTTCCGCCGTCGACCGCTCGTCCTCGACGACGAGCACCGACGCCTGCGTCGCGATCGACATGGCACAAGACACGTTTCGAGCATGGTTAACAGTTATCGCCCCCGTCCACCGCCCACACCTGTCACTTCGTTGGTTGTTTTGGCCGGCGCTTATTGGTCCTCGGCACCAAAGACCGTGCGATGCACTGGCAGACTGGTTGGCTGGTCACGCTGTTGAGTGTGGCTGGAGTCGCGCTGTACGTCATCGCCCTGATGGTGGTCGTCACCGTGGCGCGCGACCGCATGACACCGACGGTCGGGGGGATCCTCGGCTTCTGTATCGGCGGTGGAACCTGGGGGATCGCGGCGGGTTATCAACTCGCCTCCCAGGGCCCGGGAAAACAACGCTGGTTCGGGATCAGTACGGCCGCATTCGTCGTGCTGGTGGTCGGCTGGTACGTTGCAACGATGGCGATCAGCGACCGACGCGACCTGCTCACGAAACGCCGCATCGCACCGGTCGTTGTCGTCGGGGGCCTCCTCACGGCGATTGCGGTAACGAACGGACTCCACGAATGGCTGTTAACCGGTCGGTTGCTCAGACACGACGGCCTGGTCGTACTCGCCCCGGATTTCGCGCCGATCTACCTCGTCACGCTGGCGTTCGCCACGATCCTCACGCTCGCAGGTGGGATCGCACTCGTCGCATACGCCCGACGAAAGCACCGCTGGGGAGCATCGCTCGTCTTCCTCGGGACGATCGCGCTCCCGGTGGCGACGGGGACGGCCTACCACCTGCAGGTCGGACCGCCGATCAACCTGACACCGATCGCGGTGCTTCCAGCGGCGATCGCACTCGCGTACCTCGTGCTCGATCGGGAGGAACTGGGCCGTGTCCCGGTCCCCCGATCGACGGTAGTCGCTCGAATGACAGAGGGACTCCTCGTCGTCGACAGTGACGGCCGGATCGACGACGCAAACCCCGCCGCCCGGGAACTGCTCGATATCGACGATCCCGTCGGTCGACCGGTCGGGACGATCATTCCAGAATGGCCCGACTCCGAGGCGTCTCAGACAACCGAAATAACGGTCGACGACGGGCGGCGATATCTCCGGATCCGGGTCACCCCACTCGACGCCGGCAACACGATGGCCCTGATCGAAGACGAAACCGACCGTCGTGCGCTCGAACAACGGTACCGGGCGATCATCGAGGAATCGGCCGAAGTGAACCTCGTCCTCGACGAGGCCGGCCGGGTATCGTACGTCAGCCCCTCCGTCGAGGCCGTCCACGGGTTCGATCCGGAGGATCTCGAGGGCCAGGGGGCCTTCGAGTACGTCGCCCCCGACGATCGAGACCGCGTCCGGGAAGTCTTCGAGGAGGTCCTGGCCGATCCCGACGGCGAAGCCCGCGTCGAATACGCCATCACCGACGCGAACGGCGATCGACGCGTCGTGGAGTCACTCGTTCGGAATCTGACCGATCACCCGCACGTCGGCGGGGTCGCCGTCACGTCGCGGGACGTGACCGAGCGAAAGGCCCGCGAGCGCCGCCTCGAAGAGATGAACGAGCGCCTGGAGGCGTTCGCCTCCGTGCTGAGTCACGACCTCCGCAATCCACTCGAAGTCGCCGAGATCCACACGACACTGGCCAGACGGGGCGACGACGAGGCGCTCGACACCGTCGAGCAGGCCCACGACCGGATGGAGGCGATGATCGAGGACATCCTCACCCTCGTCCGCGACGATCGCACGCTCGAGATCGAATCGGTCACGTTCGGTGACGTGGTCGACGATGCCTGGGATCAGGTTCACACCGGACAGGCGACACTGGAGATCACCGAGGACGGTCGACTGCTGGCCGATCAGGTTCGCCTCCGTCGCATCCTGGTGAATCTATTCCGGAACGCGATCACACACGGGGTCCCGGACGACGGCGACCCAGGGGATCTGACGATCAGAGCACACCGCACCGAAGAGGGGTTCGCCATCGCAGACGACGGGCGCGGGATCGATCCGGACAATCGCGACCGGGTCTTCGAGAACGGGTTCACGACCGACGAAGACGGCACGGGACTGGGACTGGCGATCGTCGAGCGCAATGCCGAGGCCCACGACTGGTCGGTCGAGGTAATCGAGTCCTGGGCCGGTGGCACCCGATTCGAGTTCACCGGCGTCGATCACGAGAATAGCTATCACGACTGATACCCGCTGGCGGATCTTTATTTCTGGAGGGGCCCACGGTTTGCCCAGACCACGGGCCATCCAGACGCTCTGGCCCGCAGCCAGGGATACCTGATCACCGATGCTCATCCGCGATGTCATGTCCCCGGACTTTCACACGGCGCCTCGATCGGAGAGTCTCCGGACCGCCGTCGGGATCATGCTCCGTTCGGACGCCGAGGCCGTGGTTCTGACCGAGGACGGCGATCCAAACGGGTTGATCACCCAGCGAAAGGCACTCGTTGCGGCTTTCAAAACCGACGACCCTCTCACGGAGATCCCGCTCGACGGGTTCGGATCGGGATTCCGGGTGACGGTCGCCCCAGACACGACGGTGCTGTTCGCCATCGGTCGCCTGATCAGTGCCGATCAGGACGTACTGGCGGTCATCGAAGACCTGGATCTGGTGGGCATCGTCACTCGCGAAGACATGCTCGACGAGTACAGCAACCTCCAGCGAGAGGCCATCGAGGCGGACGAAAAGCGCTCGGAGTGGGAATCGCCGACCAGTTCATGAACGACACATGACAGACGACACCGCGACCGTCCTCATCATCGAGGACGAACGACAGATCGCCGATGGCTACGCGTCAGTCCTGGGCGACGCCTACGAGGTCCGCACCGCCTACACCGGCGAGGAAGCCATCGAGAGCATCGACGACTCCGTCGATGCCGTATTGCTCGACCGAATGATGCCCGGACGATCCGGCCAGGACACGCTCGCCGCGATTCGTGATCGGGGATTCGACGTACCCGTTGCGATGGTCACCGCGAAAGTACCGGATTTCGACGTGATCGAGATGGGATTCGACGACTACCTGACCAAGCCGGTCGATGTCGACGAACTGTACGAAACCGTCGAACGGCTGCTCGCGCTCGGCGAACTCGACCGGGAGGTTCGAGAGTACGTCGCCGCCACCGTCAAACAGGCCAGCCTGGAGGCGACCAAGCCGTCGGTCGAACTCGAAGATCACGAACCCTATCACGAACTGCGCGATCAACTCACCGACCGTGGCGCCGAACTCGGTGACGTGTCGGCAGCGATGTCAAACGAGCAGTTCGAACTCGTCCTGAAATCGATCGTCCGGACCCTCGAGGCCGACCCCGGACAGCCCTGACTACGACCGAGCGCGACGTTTCCAGGCGTCGACATCGATTTCGAGCACGGTCCCGTCGTCGACGGGGCGCTGGTCGATCGCCCACCCCATCACCTCGGCGAGCACGCGGATCTTCAACAGCGTCGTCGACCCCGAGAGGAGATCCTGATCCCGATACCGCGTCGCGATCTCGGGGATCGAGATATCCCGCGGGATCGACATATCGAACCCGTCGTCGGTCCGCTCGATCGTGACCGATGGCGTCCCGGAGACGGCCGTCGCGAGTTGATCGAAAAAGAGACGCGCGGCCCGCTGGACGGTTCTGACGGTAATCGAGGGGCCCGTTACCGTCCACGATCCGGCCCGATCGGCCACCGTGACGATGTCGATGCTCGTGATCGTGCCGCTCGTTCGGACGGCACTCACGAGTTCGCCGAAGTCCTCGACGAGTGCTTCGAGGTCGTCGATCAGGTTCGCTTCGGCACCGCCAGCAGCCTCGATCGCCGAGACGACGACCTCCCAGTTTTCGATCGCCGACCCGAGAATCGCCCTGGATTCGTCATCCAGATCGGTATCCGACAGTGTGGATTCCAGACGGCGGAGTTGGGCCCGGCCCTTCTCCTCGGCGGATCTGGCCTCCTGTAACTGCGCTTGCACGCCGATCCTGGTCTGGATGATGTTCCGAAAATTGTGGTCGTAGACGCCATAGAGGTGCTCGATCACCCGTGCCACGTCGTCGACGACCGTCCGCTTGCGGGTGATTTCGGTGATGTCCCTGGAGATGCCGAGCAAGCCGATCGTCCGGCCATCGGCGTCCACGATCGGATGTTTGACAGCCGTCACGTGAATGCTGTCGCCGGTCGAGTCCTGGACCCACTCGGTCTTGCCACGGACCTCCCGACGACCCTCCAGAACCGCCATATTGTCGGCGTAGATTGCCATCGCCGTCTCGGGGAAGAACAAATCGAAGTCAGTCTTGCCGAACAGCGCCTCGGTAGTGGTGTCGTGAAAATCGGCCTTCGCGCGGTTGACCCGGACGAATCTGGCGTGACGATCGAAGACGTAGACGTGATCGTCGAATTCGTCCATCAACGTCGCATAGGCCTCCGCCTCGATCGAGTGGCGGTTCGGAAACCGGTTGGAATCCGAAACAGACGACTGTATCGCCCCGCGGTGAAGACTCTCCAGTCGGTCCGCGACGTTGCCGATCCGGTCGGGATGCAAGAACACGTCTGCCCCTGCCGAGAGCGCCCGGACCACGTCGGCCGTGTTCCGACCGATGTACATCGTCGGCGGCGCTTCGCCGTCGTCGATCGATGTACCCGGCCACTCGCCGCCCTCGACGACGAGCAGGTCGATCGGCCGGCCTCCGATCGCTGCCGGATCGCGAGATACCGTCGTCGTATCCGCCGCGAGAGACTCACAGACCGATCGGTACCCGGCAATACCGTCGACCTGACCGGGGACGATGCCGACACTCGACTCGTCGATCGGAGGGAGAGTCACTGAATATCACGCCACGCGGTCGGTGGTACACCTGACAAAGGCCCCCAACCCTCAAAAAAAGTTGGGCAGGCTGACCGAAGCGCAGACTGGGTCGCTGCCGTGTGGATCGCCCGGTGTCGGTCGACATCTCGGCAGTCGATCGACGAGACGATCGATGTCCGCCGGGGTCGATCAGGTCACTGGCAGTCGATCGGCGAGGCGATCGATGTCCGCCGGGGTCGATCAGGTCACTGGCAGTCGATCGGCGAGGCGAT
>JBDGTN010000027.1:0-5319 GCA_042216835.1 Halococcoides sp. | reverse complement strand
GAGCAATCGCGATCCAGGGTCGCTCGCGTTCGGCGGGGCCGCGTGGCGTCTCTCCGACGTTCGCGCCGTGCAACGGTTTTCGTGCGGTCTGGAATCGGGTCGTCGTGTCGGCGGCGTTCTCCCGGACAGTCGCCTACTCGCTGACGTTGAGAATCTCGACCATCGAGTAGATCGGCACACCCGAGATGGCGTCGGCCCCTCGTTTGTCTGTCAGCACGATCGCCGCGACGGGATCGCCGTCGCGGGCGCGGATCTCCTCGATCGTTTCGGTCATCGTCTGACCGGTGTCGATGTTGTCGTCGACGACGACGCTGGTCGCATCCTCGACGACACCGAAGTTCCGCGAGAACGTCCCCGATCGCTCCTCTTCGTCGTGGTAGTACTTGCTCGGCATGTAGACGCCGAGGTCCGTCGCGAGGAACTCGGAGATAGTCGTCGCCAGGGGCGCGCCGGATTTGCCGATGCCCACGGTCACGCCGACCGATTCGGGATCGACCGCGTCGCGCAATACGTCGGCCATCGCCGCGCCGAGGTGATGGAGACGGTCGCTGTCTCGTCCGAGCGTGCTCCAGTCGACGTGAACGTCGGTCGGACTCGGCCCGGATCGCTGGGCTGCAGTCGTTTCGCCCGCGTCGCTCCGGGCGATCAGCCACTCGGCCGTCTCGCGAGAGACGTTGAGTTCGTCGGCGATCTCTCCGCGGGAGAGGCCCCGATCGGCGAGGTCACCGGCACCCTCGATGAGTTCGTCGATTGATTTCATCACCCGGTGGTTCGGGAGCGGGGTTTAAAACGACCCGTGATTCGGACGATGGCCGAGGTCATCGGTGTCGCCACGGCACCGGTGCGGTCGGTCGGGCCATTCGCGTCGCCTTTCATACTGTCGGACACAAGTCCGTGAGCAATCAAGTGGGTGTTTTTGCGATTCACGACGGTACTCACCCGAGCAGACAACGAGCGTGTTCAATTTCTTGTGTCCGGCAGTATCAGCATCGTGGATTCGCCCAAGATCTGGGATAGACGGGTGCGGCCAGCGTCGCCCCCATCGTAAGTCCTACGCCACAATCGACCGAAGCGCGTTCATGGGTTCGAACTTGCCGGACGTGCAGGCCACCGATCCTGATGTGGCGGTTGGACTCACTCGGGTCGGTGTCACCGGCGTCGAGAAACTCCTCAAACTCGGTCGGGCCGACCGCCGGCCGATCGTTCTGATGGCGGAGTTTTCGGTCTACGTCGATCTGCCGAGTTCACGCAAAGGCGCGGACATGAGTCGAAACATGGAGGTGATCGACGAGGTGCTGGAGGCCGCCGTCGCCGGGACTGCCTATCGCGTCGAAGATGTCTGTGGCGACGCTGCCGAGCGCCTCCTCGACAAGCACGAGTACACCGAACGGGCCGAGGTCCGCATGGAGGCCGATTACATGATGCGCGAGCGAACGCCCGAGAGCGATCGGCCCACCCAGGCGACGGCGACGATTCACGCGTCGGCCACCGCCGACGCATCCGGGACGCGAGAGTCGATCGGCGCCGAGGTGACCGGCATGACGGTCTGTCCGTGCTCGCAGGGAATGTCCGCCGCCCACGCGCGCGAGACGCTCACCGATCTCGGTGTCGAAGAGGAAGTCGTCGCGGACTTTCTCGATGCGGTCCCGCAGGCGGGCCACTCCCAGCGCGGTCGGGCACGACTCTCCATCGAGACCGACGGAGCACCGCCGGTGGATCTGAACGACCTCATCGAGGTGGCCCGCGACGCGATGAGCGCCCGGATCTACAATCTGGCGAAGCGGCCGGACGAGGACCACATGACCCGCGAGGCTCACGCCGACGCGAAGTTCGTCGAGGACTGTGTCCGGGCGATGGCCGACGGCGTCCTCGAAACGTTTCCGGACCTGTCCGACGACGCTGTCGTTCGCATGATTCAAACCAACGAAGAATCGATTCACCAGCACGACGCTCACGCAGAACGCGAGGCGCGTGTCGAAACGCTCCGATCGGAACTCACAGAGTGAGTTTCGCGCTGGACTCACGCTCCGGGACTCACGCTTCGGGACTCGCGATCGGGGAATCGTCGTTGAGGAATCCCGATCGGGGAATCGTCGTTGAGGAATCGCGGTCGGGGAATCGTGGTCGGGAGTGAGTCGTGAGGGACTACCAGCCACGTCGGCGTTTCGGGGAGATCTTTGAACGATTAATGAGATAAATTTTTATGCGCGCAGCCCCGTTTATGATGCGTATGGTTGAGATACAGTCACAGAATAGACGGACAGTACTCAAGTCAGTCGGGGGGCTGACGGCCGCTGGTGTCATCGGTATGGGTGCGGGGAGCGCCCTCGCGGCACCGTCGACCGACGACAAGGCAATTCGTGTGAATCAGGTCGGATATCCGAAGAATGGCCAGAAGATGGCGCTGGTGACCTCGGCCAAGGCCGACCTCGCGAGCGTTTCGAACTTCGAGGTCGTGGATGTCGATACCGGCGAATCGGTCTACTCGGGGTCGCTGAGTGACTCGTATGCCGACGGGTTCGCCGAAGGAATTACCAGTTCTGGCACGTCGGTCAAGCGGGCGCTGTTCACGGACGTGACGACGGCGGGCACGTACAAGGTGACCGCCGGTAGCTACGAATCCCACCCGTTCAAAATCGACTCGGCCGATGCGGTGTACGGCGAACTGCTCGCCAGTGTCGGCCGCCTCTACACGCTCAAACGGGCGAATGCCGACATTCAGGACCCGGTGACCGGTCTCGACATCGGGCCTGGCCACATGGAAGACCAGAACGCGACCATCGCCGAGCCGTCTACCTCTGATTTCCTCAAAGATTACAGCGCCGGCGACACCATCGACGTGACCAAAGGCTGGTACGACGCGGGTGACTACGGCAAGTACGTCATCACTCACGGCATCACGGCCGCCCAGATGATGCTCGCCTACGAGCGCAACCCGGACGCGTTCGGCGTGGGCGACTTTGCCATCCCGGACAGTATCGGCGACTCCAACGTCGGATCGATGCCGGATGTCCTCGCGGAGGCCAAATGGGGCCTGCAGTTCCTCCAGAACATGCAGCGCCCGGACGGCGCGCTCTTCTACAAGGTCGCCGGCAAGGAGTGGTCCGGGGAGGTCAAACCCGAGAACGATACCATCAATCGGTACGTCTTCGGGTTGTCCTCTGCCGGGACCGCCAACGGCGTCGCGGCCTTTGCGATGGCCGCTCGCGTGTTCAAGGGCCACGACGACGAGTTCGCGTCCACGATGCTGGACGCCGCGAAGAAGGGCTACCAGTGGCTCCAGAACAACCCCGATCTCGTCTGGGAGAAGTCGGTCAAACAGGACGGGGGATCCGGTGGCTACGGTCGTAGCGGCACCGACGTGCCCGATCGGTACTGGGCCTACGCGGAACTGCTCCGGACCACCGGTGACACGAAATACGAGGATGCCATCGGCAACCTCGATTCGTACACGCCCGCTGGCGGGAGTTCGGCAATCTCGCTCCCCTCGGTGGACGCGAAGCCCCCGCTTGACTGGGGCGATCCCGCGTCACTGGGTCACTACGCCTACGGATCGTACGCGAAAGCGAACAACATCACCAGTGGCGACCCCGCGACGGCCCGGAAGGCGCTCCGGAAGACCTACTGGCTCTGGCAGCGCTACGCCGGCCCGGACCACACCCGCCCCAACGACGCGTACACGACCGGCCTGTACGACTACTACTGGGGCTGTGCGAAATCGGGCGTTTCCCGCGCCCTGATGGGCCAGTGGGGACTTGACCTCTCGACGGTCAGTTACGTTCCCGGTGGCAACGAGGACTGGCTCATGGGTCCCGTTCACCACGTCCTCGGACGGTCGGCCACGGGCTATTCCTACGTGACCGACTTCGGCGAAACCTCGACACAGAATCCCCACGACCGGATCATCCAGAGCACGGGCACGCTCATTCCGGGAATGCTCGTCGGCGGTCCCCACGACAACCTCTACTCGAACCTCCAGGGCGACTGTACCTCGGAGTACGTCCCACAGGGGACGCCGAACGCGCTGGCGTACGCCGACAAGCACTGTTCGTACGCGACCAACGAGTGGGCGATCAACTACACCGCCCCGCTGTTCGGTGCACTCGCCGAGTTCGACGGCGTCAAAGCAGTCCCGCCGGGGACCGGCCAGATCACGACCACGACCGATACGCCGACGGATACCACGACGACCACGACCGACTCGTCGTCGGGTGAACCGACCTGGCCGACCGATCCCGCTCCGACCGATCCCAACGGTGACGGCCTCTACGAGGACCTCTCGGGCAACGGCCAGATCGACTTCCCCGACGTGAACACACTCTTCCAGAACTCCGACACTGCGAAGGTTCGGGACAACGCTCAGTTCTACGACTTCGAGGATAGCGGCACCATCAACCTGCAGGACGTGATGGCGCTGTTCCGGATGGTCTAATCGCCCGATCGGGGGGTTCGCGTTCAGTCATCGATCGCCGTCGTTTTTTTGTCGCTCCGTCATTGCACGCGCATGGACGTGTACGGCCTGATCGGAAGCCCCGTCGATCATTCGCTCTCGCCACCGATGCACGAGGCGGCGTATCAGGCCCTCGGCATCGACGCGCAGTATGTCACCTTCGAACCCGACGACGGCGCGGCGGCCGTCGAGGCTGCCCGGACGCTCGGGATCGACGGTTTGAACGTCACGATTCCGTTCAAAGAGGACGTTCTCGACGCGGTCGATCCGGATCCGGTGGCCGAGCGGATCGGCGCCGTCAACACGGTCGCGTTCGAGGGTGATCGACCGGTCGGGACCAACACCGACGCGACCGGGGCTGTCCGGGCGCTTCGCGAGCACGGCGCGACGCTCTCGGGGCGTGCGGTGGTCGTCGGGGCCGGCGGTGCCGGTCGGGCGATTACGGTCGGGCTGGCCGACGCTGGCATGACTGTCGAGGTGGTCAACCGCACTGTCGAACGCGCCCACGAGGTGGCCGATCTGGTCGAGAACGCTCGGGGAGACGGTCTCGACGCGCTCGGTGACCGGGTGCCGGACGCGACCGTCCTGGTCAACGCGACGAGCGTGGGCATGGAGACCTGTGAGACGCCGGTCCCGGCCGAGTACCTCCACGAGGACCTGATCGTGCTGGATGCGGTCTATCGGCCCCTCCAGACCCAGTTGCTTGCCGACGCCGCGGCGGCGGGTGCGACGACCGTCGACGGTGGCTGGATGCTCCTCTACCAGGGGGCGGCCGCCTTCGAGCGGTGGACCGGGCAATCGGCACCCGTCGATGCGATGCGATCGGCGCTCCGGTCGGAACTCGACGGTCCCCGATCGACGACCACGGA
>JBDGTN010000165.1:0-5335 GCA_042216835.1 Halococcoides sp. | reverse complement strand
GGCGGCAGGCCATCGATTGAGGCCCGGCGGCGACGATCGGCTCAGAACTCGATCGGTTCTCGATCTTTCCAGAACAGCCCGCTCGGCGATCCGGGCACGAATCGCGACAGCCAGATCGGCGTCTCCGCGCCTTTCTCGGGCGATCGAGGTGCCTCCTCGCCGCCGAGATCGGTCGCGACCCAGCCCGGATCGACGGAGTTGGCGATCAGCCCGCGATCGCCGTAGGTCCGATCGAGCGAGATCGTCAGCGCGTTGATCCCGGCTTTCGACATCCGATAGGCCGGCATTTCGGATTCGATGGGATCGGTCAGGATGCCCACGCCCGAGGAGACGTTGACGACGCGGCCGTCGCGGTCGAGCAGATGTGGCAGGGCGTGTTTGGCGACCAGCGTCGGGCCGCGCAGATTCACGTCCAGCACGCGATCGAGGTCGTCGGCCGCGAGGCCGGCGACGCCGTCGCCCGGGCCCCCGATGCCGGCGTTGTTGACGACCACGTCCAGGCGATCGTTCACCGCGACGATGTCGTCGATCGCGGACGCGATCAGCGCCTCGTCGGTCACGTCGATATCGACGGGCGTCACGCCATCGGGCACGTCATAGCTGGTATCGCGCACACCGCCGTAGACGATCGCATTCAGGTCGACGAGACCGGCCGCGATTTCGCGGCCGATGCCCCGGTTCGCGCCGGTGACGAGTGCGACCTGTCCCGCGAGGTCGTCGAACAGTTCGGGTGCCATGGTCGAATCGATCAGCGGGGTCGGCTTGTGGATGGCGATTTCGAGTTACCCCGACCAGGAGGCGTCGGCGAGGGTGCGCTGGACCGCCTCGTCGCCGACCGCCTCCGCGAGCGCCATGTACCCCGCCCGCTCGTGGCCTTCGCCCGCATTCGCGACGAGTCGCGAGACGATGAACTCCGGGGTCGACCGGCCGACCGATTCGAAGCGGGGCTGGTAGTCCACGTCGAGGTCGAGACCGGGAGTCAGGCCTTCGGCGACGATGCCGTCGATGCGTGCGGCGTCGGGCAACGGTGCGAGATCGTCAGCGAGATGGGTGACAAAGGCCCCCAGCGCGTCGTGCTCGACGGTCAGGTCGACGATGCCGTTGAGCAGGTCCGCCGCACTCCCGGGTTCGGTGATCGCCTCGAACTCGTCGACCAGCAGGAGCGTCCGCTCGTCCGCGGTGATCGGCGGCACGATCGTTTCGAGCGTCGTTTCGAGCACGCCCGCGTTGAAACTCGCGTGCCGGCGATGGAAGACGACCCGATCGACGAGCCCCACGGTCGCCTGGTCGGCGGGCACGGGCAGGCCCATCCGCGCGAGAATCGTGACCTGAGACAGCGTCTCCAGCAGCGTGGTCTTCCCGCCGCTGTTCGCGCCCGTCAGGACTGCGACGCGATCGCCCGATGGCGGCCGCCCCGGGGACCCCATGTCGAGATCGTGATCGCCGACGGCGTAGGTGACGGGCTGGACCGACTCGCCGGCGACGACGAGATCGAGATTGCGGGCGTTCGAGACGGCGAGCATGCGATCGTCGGCGATCGTCGGCTCAACGAGATCGAACGCCTCGGCGAACCGCGCCAGCGAGAGCGCCTCGGCGAGATCGGCGACCGCCTCGCGCGCCCGATCGACGGTCGCTTCGGTCTCGTCGAGCGTGTCCCTCTGCTCGGCCCGAAGCCGTTCGAGACGGTCGTCGACCGCCTCGCGCAGGTCCGCCCGGAGGGCGTCGAGAGCGGCTGTCACGAACGAGTGTGCGTCGGTCGCCTCGACATCGGCGGCCGACCGCACGCGATCGTGATCGACGCCGGTTTCGGCGACCACGTGATCGACGAACGCCCCCCGAACGTCGCCCGTGCGAGCGTCCTCGCGGATCGCCTCGACGGTGTCCCGTGGTGTTGCCGCCAGGTCTGCGACGGTATCGCGCTGGTCGCGAAGCGTCTGGAGGCGATCGTCGCCGGGATCGCCCGCGAGCGCCGCCAGCGCGCGGTCGGCCGCGGCGAGCGCATCGCCATCGAGCGCGTCGAGATCCGCGACGGCCGGCCCCGCGAGGCCGACCTCGCGCAGCGATCGGGCCGTTCGGACCGCCGCCCGGTCGCCATCGAGGCCACCCTCGGCGAACGCATCACGGACGGCGTCGCGCTCGTCAGCATCGAGATCGCGCCACAGCGCCCGCGCGTCGGCGATAGCGTCCTGGCGCTGCTCGATCGCCGCCCGGGAGTCCAGCGGCGTCAGCACGCGAACCCGGTCGGCAGCGCGATCAGAGACGGCGTACTCGGCGATCAGGGCGAGCAGACCCTTGTATACCTCGCGAGCGTCGCGGGTCGCGAGCAGATCCATCGCCGCATCGCTCGTCGCGTGGCGCAAGATCCGGGTGACCCGGCCGGGCGGGAGTCCCGCCGCCGTGAGCGTCTGCACGTCGGCGGCCTCGATGGCCTCGCGGGCGCGGTCGGCCCCGAGTTCCTCGCGGAGGCGGGCGCTGGTCTTGGGCCCGATCCCCCAGTACGATTCGAGATCCATACCCGATCCTGGGGCGGGGCGCTGAAAAGTGCGGTCGATTCGGGCGGACAGGCGGCCGTGGAGCGATCAGATCAAACGCTGGCGGCCTCGCAAGCCTGAGAGAGTCCGCCACCAGGCGCGGAGTCGGCGGTCAGTCCCGAAAGAGGCCCCGAGCGTGCCGATAGATCGGCGTGTCGAGCCACGATCGGTCCGCAGCGATCGTTTCGAGGCGGTCGAGGGCCTCCCGTCGGTCGAGAGCGTCGCGCTCGACGAAGGCCATCAGGACGATCGGCAAGGTGACGACCTCGACGGGGGCCATCGCCTGCAGTTCCGGAAGTGCCCGATGGTCGTCGGTGAGGATCATTTCGGCGTCGATCTCCCCCACGAGCGTCAGGCAACTGGCCTCGCCATCGTCGATCCGAGACGTGTCGATCGCCGGATCGGCAACCGAGTGGACGCCCAGTGACTCACGGCAATCGAGCACGGTTTCGGCCGCTCGACCCGATCGGTCGTCGTATTCGGCTGTCGACTCGAGTTCCGCGATCACCAGGTCGGTCGTGTGAACCTCGAACGCCTCGACGAGCAGCGCCATCGCGTCGCCGCTGGCCAGGGAGACCAGTGCACTCGTGTCCGCGACGATCATTCCTCGTCCCGACCGAGGTCCGCGAGGTCTGCAGCGAGTTCGTCACCACGGTCGAGCAACGCTTTCGAGGCCCGGATCGACTCCGCGTCCTGTCGTCCGACGACCGACGCGAGTGCGTCGAACTCGATCTCGCCGTCGAGAAAGAGCTCCACGACGGCTTCGGCGAACTCCTCGTCGCGCTCGGCGTCTGCGAGGTACTCACGAAGTGCTTCGGTGACGACTTCCGTCCGGTTTCGGTGAGTCACTTGCGCCGCGAGGTCGGCCTTCTCGACGAGTTCATCGGGGAGCCGAAAGTTGACCCGCGTCGTTCCTATAGTCGTACCTATACGTACGTTGTACCCACAATGACTTCGCCCTTTGGTTGAGAGCACCGGTCAGTACCGCCAGGGCACCTCAGAGAAGTCCGGATCACGCCCTTCCAGGAACGCGTCCCGGCCCTCCGCCGCTTCGTCGGTCCGGTAGGCCAGGCGTGTGGCCTCGCCGGCGAAGACCTGCTGGCCGATCATGCCGTCGTCGGTCATATTGAACGCGTACTTGAGCATCCGGATCGCGGTGGGGGACTTGCTCTCGATCGTCTCGGCGTACTCCAGGGCCGTCTCTTCGAGATCCGCGTGGGCGACGACATCGTTGACCATCCCCATATCGGCCGCGTCCTCGGCGTCGTAGGTCTTCCCGAGGAAGAAGATCTCGCGGGCGCGCTTCTGGCCGACCTGCTTGGCGAGATACGCCGATCCGAATCCGGCGTCGAAGGAGGCCACGTCGGGGTCGGTCTGTTTGAACCGGGCGTGCTCGCGGGAGGCGATCGTCATGTCGCAGACGACGTGCAGGGAGTGCCCGCCGCCGACGGCCCACCCCGGAACGACCGCGATCACGGGCGTTGGCATGTGTCGAATCAGGCGCTGAACCTCCAGGATGTGGACGCGGCCGCCGTCGTGGGCCTCCTCACGGGTCGCACCGTCGGCCTCGTCGCCGTCGTACCCGTAGCCGGCGTCCGAGCGCACCGACTGGTCGCCACCGGCAGAGAACGCCCACCCGCCGTCCTCGGCGGGTCCGTTGCCCGTCAGGAGGACCGTCCCCACGTCGGACTGGCGCTTGGCGTGGTCGAGTGCGCGAAGCAACTCGTCGACGGTCTCCGGGCGGAAGGCGTTGCGTACCGCGGGGCGATCGAACGCGAGCCGGACGGCGCTCGCGTCGGTCGCGCGGTGATAGGTCAGATCGTCGAGCGCGAGATCGATCGACTTCCACCGGTCGGGATCGAACAGTTCCGAGACCATACGTCCGGGCAGGGCCCCGAGACCAAAAGCCTGCGCCGCGCGTCTCGAATCGGCAGGACTAACTTGCGATCGCGTTGACTCCCGACCGATGACACTCTCGATATCAGACGCGCTTCGAGACGGCCTCGAAGACTTCACCAGACCGGCGGTCCCGATCGCAGTCGTCGCGTTCGTCGCGTTCGATGTGATTGCGAAGATATTGCACGCAACCGTTTTCCAGGGCATCTTCGAGACGATCCTCGGGATCATCGGGTTCTCGCTCGATCGGATCTACGAAGAGATCTCCACGACCGAAAAGATTCCACAGGCGGTCGGACCGCTCGATTTCTCAGCGCTTCAGGAAGGGGTCAACGGCCTGTTCCCGCTTGGGATCAACGCGCTCCCGGGGCCCGTCGCGATCGTGGTCGGTATCGTCGGGTCAGTGCTGATCGCACTGCTCGCCGAACTGGTCTATCTCGTCGTCGTTCGACGGGCCGCTGGCGACCGATTCGGAAAGTCGACCGTCTCACGCCTGCATTTCGTGCTGTTCCACGGAGTGCTCGCGGGCCTCATCACGATGCTCATCGTCTACGCGGCGATTCCGTTCGCAATCCTGCCCGCCGTGATCTTCGCCGTGCTGTTCTCCTTTGTCCCCCAGATCGTCGCGCTCGAAGAGGTCAACGCCTTCCGGGCGATCGCCGACAGCGTGGGCCACGTCTGGGACAACGGCCTGCGCGTTCTCGCGCTCGCGGTGATCGTCTTCCTGGCGAACCGCATCGTGCTGTTCGTCGTCGGCATCGTGCCGCTCGGCACCTGGCCGTCCACGATCGTCTACCGGCTGATTGGGGCGCTGTTTGCCGTGCTCTGGCTCACGATCGCGACCGAGGCGTATCTCCAGATTCGCGCCGACGCGCCGATGAACCGGTAGGATTCGTGTCCATATGCCG
>JBDGTN010000019.1:0-5382 GCA_042216835.1 Halococcoides sp. | reverse complement strand
GCGCGATCCGGACTCGATGAAACGCACGCTGGACATCCGAGCGACACGGTTGACCGCCGAGATTCGCCGCAAGAAGGCCGATGGCAAACTCAACACAATTGAGGAAGAACAGCAACTCGAACACGTCGAGCGCTTGCGGCAGGGGATCACTGAGGGCTCGACACGGCTGTTCGACTTCGCCCTGTACTTCGAGGTGCTGGCCGACGACGAGGAGACGCTCAACGAGGCCACCAAGGAACTCAAACAGTACCTCTCGCAGTCTAATGCCGCGCTCGCGACGCTGTACGATCGACAGCGTCAGGCCCAGCGCGCGATGGCGCCGCTCGCGAACGATCCGATCCGGAATACCCAGGTCATGGATCTCGACGCGCTGGCCACGACCTTCCCGTTTGCCGACCCGACCGTCGTTCAGCCGACGGGCGTGCTGATGGGCTTTCACGTCTCGACGAACGCACCGATCGTCGTCGATCGATTCGCCCAGTCGGGTCACAATATGCTCATCTCTGGGAAAATCGGGTCGGGCAAGTCATATCTCGCCAAACTCTCGATGTGGCGACGCCTGATGATCGATCCCGAGACGGAGGTGCTGATCATCGATCCCGTCGGGGGATTCGACGACGTGGTCGATGCCGTCGACGGACAGCGCATCACGATCGACAGCGAGACGACGATCAATCCCCTGGAACTCAACGAGGTCGAGGCCGACGAGACTCAGGGCGATCCCTACGACGACAAGATCCGCAGCGTGATGGGGTTGTTCGAGGCGCACTTCGAGGGACGCCGCGAACTCAGCAAAGAAGAGGAGGGCGTCCTCAGGCGCGCGATCCGGTTTGCCTACCTCGAACAGGGCATCACGAAAGACGCCAGCACCCATCACCGGTCGAGTCCGACGATCGGTGACGTGCTCGACGTGCTCGACAAGATGGCCAGCGGCCGGCCGGCCGCCGACTTCCTGGACGTACCAGAGACCGTCGCGGCCGAGATCACGACGATCGACTCCGAGACGCTCCAGGACGATCACGCCGAACGGATCGCCGACTACGCCCGGAGCGTCCTGCTCGGTCTGGAAGACTTCACCGAGGGTGGCCAGCGCGCCAATCTCAACGGCGAGACGACGGTCGCCCTCGACGATCGGGTCGTCCAGTTCGACCTCTCGGCGGTCGCGGATGGGTCGAACGAGGGGTTGATCATGCACATCGTGCTGGACTGGCTGTTCCAGCGTGCGAAGGGCTCGACCGAGAACATGGTCGTGATGATCGACGAGGCCCACTACATGCTCGGTCACGATCAGGCCCTGGAGATGCTCAACCTCTTCGCCCGGCACAGCCGCCACTACGGCAGCGGCCTGACGCTCATCAGCCAGACCGTCGACGAGTTCATGACCGATGCCCGCGCGAAGGAGATTTACGACCAGTGTGACATTCGCGTGCTGATGCGCCACCAGGACATCGGTGACGAGGCCATCGAGGCGCTGGGCCTGACCGAGCGCGAGCGGGATTTCGTCCTGCAGGCCCAGGCCGGGAATTCGGCCGACCACAGCGAGGGCCTGCTCTACGTCTCGGATGCGGGCAAGATGCGCATGCGCGTGCTCTCGAATGACTTCGAACACCACGTTATCGATGGCGACTGCAACGTCTGGGCGTTCCTGTACGACACCGACACCATCGAGTGGGGCGAGATTCCCGACGGCAAGCGCGAGTCCGTCCGCCAGATTCTCGACCTTGACCGGAGTGGCGACCCGATCGCCACATAGCACTTCTCGACCCGCGGCGGTCGGCTGCCGGGGCTCACACGCGAAGCGACCCGACGACGAAGAGCCCGCCGATCAACGCAAAGATCAGCGCCGCCAGGGGCTGCCCGCCCGAGGCGAGGGTCGTGAGTCCGGCGACCACGGCGACGACCGCCCCGGCGGCGACCGTCGACGCCGCGGCGTGAACGGCGATCGCTGTCAGCGGCTGTCCGGCCCGTCCGACGGTCGCCGTCACCGAGATGGCCTGCTCGCCGACGTCCCACACGAGCACCGCGCCGAGGGCGGCGATCGCCACCCAGATCCCCTCGAGTCCGTACACGCCCGCGCCGATGGCGCCGGCCCCGACGACGACGGCCCCCGCGGCCAGGAGTCGTCGCGCGCCGACCGCGACGCCGATCGTCGCAACCGCCGTCCCGAGCGCGCCCGCCAGCAGCGGCGTCCCCGATGCCACCATCGCGACCGTCGCGACCCCGCCGAACAGGCCGACGAGCGCGACGGCACCGGGCGGCGGCCGGCTGTCGAGACTCATCCCGACCACCGCCGGCTGGCCCGCTCGAGGGCGATTCGCAGTGGTTGGTCACCCCAGTCGACGGTGCGAAGCCCCGCCCGCCGACAGAGCGCGAGTCGGTGGTCCCGTTCGATCGACGCGAGCCGACGGCCCGGCGACCCACCGCCGGTCGGGGTCGGGCTGACGACCGTCACCGGGTGGCCGCTCGCCTCGATCGAGCGGAGGATCTCGACGGCCCCGTCGTCGGCGAGCGGGCTGAACGCGATCACCTGAGCGTCGGCGGGCAACCGCTCGACGAGCGCCGACACGCCGGCCTCGCGCAGGAACGGCGCGTCGGGTGCGCTCGCCGGGAACGCGTCGCTGGTGGCCAGTGCCTCGAGCGTTCGGGTGCGATGGCTCGAGCCGCCGGCGGGGGCGATCCAGCACGATCGCGGCGACAGCGCTGCCAGCCCGACGCGGTGATCGGCGGCCAGCACCGTGCCGATCAGGTCCGCGGCGGCGATCACACTCCGATCGACCGCCGACGGGCCCGACGGGTCCGCCGTGACGTACGCCGGCCGGCGGGCGTCGATCAGGACGACGGCTGTCCCGGCCCGTTCGGCGTGGAACTGCACGGTCGACAGATCGCCGTCGCGGGCCACTCGCTGCCAGTCGATGCGCCCGAGTGGATCGCCGGGCTGGTACTCCCGGACCGAGTGAAACTCGACGCCGGGACCGGAGTCGTCGGTCAGGAGCCGCCCGACCTGTCGGCTGGCCTGCGCCCGGAGCGTGACTGGCGTCTCTGACGCTCGATCGAACGCGTACGTGATCGTGTCCACCCCCTCGACGCCGGGGCGAGTGATCCGCTCACGCGTCCCGCTGGCCGACCGGGCGACGACGACCGGATCGTCGAACGCGATCCGTCCGCGTGGCCCCTCGACGGTGTAGGTCAGCGTCGTCGTCGCACCCGGGCGCAGCGCCGTCGATCGCCGGGCGCTCCCGTCGGTGACTGCGAGTGCCGGCGGCACGCCGTCGACGATCCGGAGCTCCGGCAGCCAGGCGTCGCCGACGTTTCTGACCGTCAGCGTGACGGTGACGGGCTCGCCGGGCGCGGGCCGGTCGGGCTCGATCCGGCGCTCGAGGGTAACCTCGACCATCGGATCGCCCCACAGCGTCGCGTAGCCCGCGAGCCCCGCCGTCGCTGCCGCACCGAGAAGCAGCGCCGGCCGCGAGAAGACGGCGCCCGTCCCGAGCGCGATCAAGGCAAGTGCGACCACACCGCGCCACCGCTTGGTCGACCGGACGGTCGGTCCCGGCAGGTCGGCCGTGTCCCGATCGGCCGGTTCCGATGCCGTGGGCGGATCGACGCCGGCGAGTGTCCCGAGGGCGTCGACCGCTCGTGACACCCGCTCGGAAAACGGCGCTGTGACCGTTCCCCGCCCGACGTCGATCCGGTCGAGCAGTCGCGTCGGGATCTCTTCGTCGGTGAACACCGACGCCGCGAGAGCGTCGTCCGTCCAGGTGCCGTCCTCGAGGGCCGCCTCGGGTTCGTCGGCGACGTCCGGTCGGGTCGCGAGCACCGCTTCGGCCGCGTCCCGGAGTCGATCGATGATCGCCGAGCGTTGGCGATGCCGTCGGAACGGATTGCGTGGCGTCGATGCGAGCGCGCGGTCCACCGCTGCGCCGGGAACTTGACCGATCGCTCGGGCATCGACCGCCGGGAGCTCGAGCGTGGGCCGGTCGGTCCGGATCGCCGTTCGCAGACGAACGACACCCCAGCCGATCGCCCCGATCCCCGTCAGCAAGACGACCGTGTACAGCCCGGCGTCGTTCGGCACCAGTTCCGGCCAGCGGATGACGACCAGGGCGACGAGCACCGCCAGGACGCCGCCCGCCGCGGTGACGCCGAGCACCGCCGCCCCGAGGTGGTCGCCCGGGCGGTCCGACCGGACTGTACTCATGCTCGCCCCCCGCAGCCGAGGAGTCCGTCCGGATCGCCGACCGCTGTGCGCTCACTCCTCGGCATCTCCGCTCTCTCCCGGTGCGATCGCGGTCAGTGTCTCGCGGGCTCGTCGTTCGCGAGCGTCGGTCACCGGCCGGTCACCGTATCGCACGTCGGCGAACAGCTGTGTCAGGTCCTCGACCGCCGCGGGGTCCATCCCGGCCTCACGGGCCCGGGTCGCGAACTCCTCGGGCGTCGTGGTGTCGGGATCGCCCACATCGAGCGCCGCGACCATCTCGGCCCAGGCCGCGTAGACGGCGTTGTCGACGTCGACGCCACTCGCGAGACGATCGCGTGCGCGACCGGCGGCCTCTCGAACGGCCGTGACGGCGGCCGCAGCGTCGGTCTGGTCCGTTCGCTCGGACTCTGGCTCGTCGGCGGCCGCGTCGTCACCGCTCAGGACGACGATCGCGGCCACGGCCCCGACACCGACGACGCCGACGACCGCCCAGAACTCGAGTGGGAGTCCCGTCGCCGTCGCTCCGGTCCCGGGTGGCCCGGGCGCTCCAGGGATCGAGCCGTGGAGCGCCGAGAAGTTGATCGAGCTGCCAGATCCAGTGGGCCGCTGGCCGACGATCCTCCGGAACAGCGCCGTGACGACGAGGATGGCAGTCACCATCGCGACAGCCGTCACGATCGCGGCCCGCATCGATCCCGATGAATCGTCGAGCGTGGCGTACACCACCGCTCCAGCCGCCACGAGCACGATCGCCAGCACGATCGCTGGCGGTGGTGAGCCGAGGACCGAACCGCCAGCGCCGTTGGCAGCGGCCTCCTCACCGGGGTAGCCGATTTGTTCCGCATCGAGACCACCTACCCCACTCGTCGCTCCGGTCGTCGCGGGGTCGGTCAGCGTCCCCGCTGCCAGTACGAGTCCGACGATGCCGACGACAGTGACGACGAGCACCGTCGCCATTCGGCGGTCGACCTCCATCGGTCGTTGGTTCGATCAGATGACGTTTGACAGTTGTGGTTATGACGGTGGCTGACCGGTCCGTCCCTCGAGGTGCCGGACTCGACCCTCGTTCGAAGCCAAACCCGCTGACGGTGAGAACGCCGAGGGGGAGATTTGAACCACGTGAATCTCGCAGGGCTCGATTCTCTCGTTCAAATCTCGGAAAACGCCGAGGGGGAGATTTGAAC
>JBDGTN010000134.1:0-5390 GCA_042216835.1 Halococcoides sp. | reverse complement strand
CTGCCTCAAGGAACGAGCGGCTCCGCCGCGAGTGAGTAGGCAGGGGTAGTTCACTCGCTGATTGCCGGAGTCCCAAACCGCCTTCGCAACGCCCATATAGCCGGTCGGGCAATCCCCTCACGATCAGACAATGCCACGCCCGGAGGTACTCGAGCGCATCAAGGCGGTCGAGAACGAGGCCGACGAGATTCTCGCCGACGCCGAACAGGAGGCCGACGAAATCGTCGCCGAGGCCCGGGACGAGGCCGACGAAATCGTCGCCGAGGCCGAACAGGAGGCCGAGGAGGCCGCAGAAAAGCGGCTGGAAGAGGCCCGCGAGGAGATCGAGGCCGAGCGCGCGGAGATCATCGAATCGGGCGAGAAACGTCGCGAACGGCTGGAAGAGCAGGCCGAACAGAACCGTGACGAGGCCGTCGAGTTCGTGATCGACCGGTTCGAGGAGGCCGTGAATGCTCAGGCCTGAGCGGATGAGTCGGGTGTCGATCGCCGGCTCGCGCGCCGTCCTCGGTGACGTGATCGAGACCGTCCACGGGCTGGAAACGGTCCACCTCTCGGAGTATGACGATACGATCGAGGGGTTCTCGCCAGGGTCGCCCCTGGAGGGGGCCGACGACGACGCCCAGAAACTCGTCACCGTGCGTGCCCTGTTGAGCACGCTCGATGTCGACCCCGAAGACGTGGGGCCGGCCGGCATCGATCCCGAACAACTGGACGAGCGCCTCGAGGACATTCGAGGGGAGGCCAACGACCTCGACGATCGACGCGAAGAACTCGATCGACAGCGTCGCGAACTCGAGGGGGCCGTCGAGCGGGCGGCGCAGTTCGTCGATCTCGGGATCGATCTGGATCTCCTCAGTGGGTACGACCACCTCTCGGTCGCGGTCGGGCCGGGCGATCCCGACGCGATCGAGGACGGCCTCGAAGCGTCCGATGCGATCGAGGCCTACGAGGTGTTCACCGGCGAGGAAACCGTCGGTGTGTTCGCGACACTGTCGGAAGGCGACCTGGAGGATGTCCTCGTCGGGACCACCTTCGATCCCGTCCCCATTCCGGACGCCGAGGGCGATCCGACGACCTATCTCCAGCAGCAACGCCACGAACTCCGGCAGGTGCAGTCCGAACTCCGGACGGTCGAGTCGAAACTCGACAAACTCGCACTCGACGTTGGCGGCGAACTGATCGCCGCCGAGGAGTATCTCGCCGTCGAGGTGGACAAACGCGAAGCGCCGCTCGCCTTCGCGACGACCGAACGGGCCTTCGTCGCCGAAGGATGGCTTCCGACCGCCGAACTCGACGCGCTCGAATCGGCCCTCCGGTCGGCCGTCGGCGATCGCGTCGCGATCGACGAACTCGAACGCGCCGACTACGACGATGGCCACCCCGTCGAGGGCGAGGACCAGCAAGGCGACCCCGATGCCACCGCCGACGCCGACGACGAGCGCGTCCGGGCCGACGGCGGTGTCGTCCCCTTCGGCGTGGACGAACCGCCGGTCGTGCAGGACAATCCCGCCCTCGCCGAACCGTTCGAGACGTTCGTGCGCGCCGTGGGCGTCCCGAACTACCACGAACTCGATCCGACGATCCTGCTGTTGCTCTCCTTCCCGGCCTTCTTCGGCTTCATGATCGGCGATCTGGGGTATGGCCTGATCTACGCCGCGATGGGATGGTTGATTCTCCAGCGATTCGACAGCCCTGGCATCCGATCGATTGGGGGCGTCGGCCTCTGGGCCGGCGGATTCGCCGCGCTGTTCGGGATCCTGTACGGCGAGATCTTCGGGACTCACCTCGTGACGGCCGTCCTCTGGGAGGGACTGGTCGGGTTGCACGAGGCCCCACTGCACAAGGGGTTCGTCCCGGCGTTTAGCCGCTGGGCGCTGCTCTGGATGGTCGTGACCCTCCTCGCCGGCCTCGCCCACCTCTCCGTCGCCTTCGGCGCCGGGTTCGTCGACGACCTGACTCACGGCGCGTGGGAGGCGATCACCGAGAACGGCTCGTGGCTCGCGATGTTGATCGGCGTCTGGGCGTGGATCTTCAGCTTCCACGGCGAGAGCATCAAACCGGGGTTCATGGTGGGTGAAAAGGCCGTCCTCAACGGGCACCCGTTCCCACTCGGCTTCGTCGGCCTCCCCGCCGTCGTCGGTCTCGTCGGGATCGCCCTGTTCGTGCTCGGATTCGTCGTGCTCGCGATGGGCGAACCCATCGAGTTGATCGAGTTCCTCAACGTGTTCGTCAACGTCATCTCGTACGTCCGGTTGATGACGGAGCTGCTGGCGGAAGCGGGCATGGCGTTCGTGGTGAACCTGATCGTTCTCGGCGTCGGTGCGACCGAACACAACGAGTGGCACTTCCTCATCACGGAGTCTCCACACCATTTCCTCTCACAGCACGCGAACGCGACCATCCTCTTCCCGGGCCTGATCAACCTGGGTATCGCGCCGCTGATCGCCGGACTCCTCGTCTTGCTCGTGGGCCATGCAACCGTTCTCACGCTTGGAATCACGAGTGCTGGCCTGCAGGCAGTGCGTCTCGAATACGTCGAGTTCTTCGGGAAGTTCTACACCGGCAACGGACGGGCCTACGAACCGTTCGGGGCCAATCGGTCGGCCTAGACCTGCAGGAACAGCGCCATCACGTCCTGCATCGTGATCTGCCCGTCCTCCTCGAAGTCGTACGCTGCGACATTATCGCGAACGACCGGCATATCGCTATTCTGGAAGAATCGGTTCACGTCGGGGAAGTCCAGGCGACCGTTGTGCGAGAGATCCTCGTGACGGCCGTCACCGTCGAGGTCGAGCGGGACCCGACCCTCGATCGGATCGAGGGTGCTCGCGTGAATCCGGGCCATCCCCGCAGGCGTCTTCGGATCGGGCGCGTTCAGGTCGTAACTCGTGTGATCGGTCGCGTCGGCCGGGATCGACCCCGCCAGCGGTTTCACCTGGAACGGCGCCGGCCCGGTCGGGTCCATCCCGCCGATATCCGGTTCGATCGAGATGACCGCCTTCGACGATCCGTCGGCCAGATCGGTCGGGAAGTCGAGATCACCGGGCGCGTCCATCAGGAAGTCCTCACCCGGAAACGGCGCCGCGCCGCCGGCTCCCGAGTACGGGTCGGCGTCGTCGGCCATCGCCGGATGATCGAACCGGCCCGTCGAGATCGGCATGCCGCCGTGGACGACCCAGCCCTCGTAGATCCAGTTCGCACCGGTCAGATCCGGGAGGTCGAGCGAGGCGGACGGGCCCGACGGATCGAGAAACCAGATCCCCGACCGCTCGTTCGAGTCCGCGCCATCGGTCGGCGTCGCGAGGATGTACGACCCGCTCGCCCCCGAGAGATCGACCGGGAAAGTGAGGTCCGCCGTGCCGTTCGACAGCGACCCCGCGAGCACGACCACGCCGCTCGGATCGGGACCCGGATCGCCGTCTGGCTCGATCGTCACGACGATCTTCTCGGCTTTCGAGAGGTCGCGATCCACCTCGAAGACGTACTCGTCGCCGTTCGAGAACGTCCCCGTCGACAGTTTCGTCGCGCCGCCGTCGAAGATCGCCCACCCCTCGTAGTGGCCCGAATCGAGGGTCGGGAGCATCGAGAGGTCGTAGGCCACCGCGTTCATCTCGCCCGTCGCCGCGCTCGCCGTCGCCACAGCGCCCGTGAGACCGGCGGTCGCCACGAGCGCCCCGGCCGATCCGAGAAAGCCCCGTCGCGTGGTCGATCGATCGTGCTGTGCGCCGTCGTCCGACTGTGGTGGTCCAGTCATGGATGGCGTCGCACGCGGGGTCGCCAACGGCCCGGCGGTCGAGCCGACGGTCGCCGCGTGTGAACGGGCCAAAATCCGAACGACGAAGTATTAAATCATGGACACATTACCAATTCGGCACGAACTCGGCCCGAAAACCGTTCAAACTTCGACCCAGTTCGGGGCCGACTGGTTCGATCAGACCATCTGAAAGAGTGCCATCACGTCCTGGAGGGTGATGCCATCGCCCGACTCGAAGTCGTAGTACCGGGCGTTGTCCCGGACCTTCGCCGTGTCGCTGTTCTGGAAGAGTCGATTCACGTCCGGGAAGTTGACCGTTCCGTCGCCCGAGAGGTCCTCGTACAGGCCGTCCCCGTCGGGATCGGTCGCTGGCGGATCGGTCGGCCAACTCGGACCTCCGGGCGTCGGGTCCGTGGTCGGTGTGGGCTCCGTCGTGGTCGGCGGCGACTCGACGGGTTCGAAGTGCCAGCGCTGATTCGATCCGGCGATCCAGGGCCACTGCAGGACCTCGTGGCCCGGATCGGTCGAGGCGTCGGCCACGTCGAGGACGTGCCGGCTGTTCGCGTTCTCGATCCGATAGGTGTCGTCGGCGTTCGCGATCACGTGCCAGCGCTGGTGGCCGCCACCGTTGTCGGGCCACTGGTCGACGGTCGCACCCGCGTCGGTCGACTCGTTGGCGACTTCGAGCAGGTACCCCGAGTGGGCCGCCTCGATGCGGTAGGCACCCTCATCGGTCGGCGTCACCGACCAGATCTGTCCGGGTGCGCCCACCTCGGCCTGGACGACACCCGCGCCCTCCGCGGTCGACCCGTCGGCAACCGTCAGGGCGAGCCCCGAATGATCGGCGACGATGCGGTACGTACCGTCTGCGATCGGTTGGGCCCGTCGGCCGGCGCTCGTGACGTAGGCCTCGCCCACGTCGGTGAGCGTGACCCGCTCCCCGCCGGTGTCGGTCAGCCAGGTCGCATCGCTGCCGGCCCACCAGGCGTACCGGCGGACGTAGTCCCGTCGTTCGAGCTGGGGAATCGTCCGCGAGAGAAAGGTCACGTTGCTCTCGGTCAGCGACTGGATGTCGCTCACGCTCCCGAAGTTGGGCCCGCCGAACTCGGTGATCCAGACCGGCCGGCCGAACTGGTCGTGAACCCAGTCCATTTGGTCGATGAATGCCTCGGCCTGGCCGACCGGGTCCGATTCCATCGCCTGCGAGCCAGCGTACCAGTGGACGCCGACCGCGTCGACATAGAGGTTCGGATCGCTCTCGACGCCGTCCATAAACGCCTGCAGGTAGGATCGCCCGCCCGACGTGCCCGTCTTGATCGAGGGGCCGACGACCGCTATGTCGGTGTCCCGGAAGGTGTCACAGACCGTCTGCCACGGATCGAGGATGGTCTGTACGTCGTGATAGCCCTCCTCGTGGTCGGGTTCGTTGTACCCCAGCACGGCGTCGGCGTCGCTCGCGCGGATCCGGTCGGCCGCGCCCGATGTCCACCCGAGGTCGTCGCCGTTGATCATCGGGACGAAGGCGTCGTGATGCCACGCGTCGCGCTGGTCCGAGGAGATGGTCCAGTTGTACGACCACGCCGCCTCGATGGCGTTGCCGCGCCGGGTGTCCGATCCGGCGAAGCCCCGCTTGTCG
>JBDGTN010000136.1:0-5413 GCA_042216835.1 Halococcoides sp. | reverse complement strand
CGAGCAGGACCCGCTGGTTCCGATTCGAATTCGCGCCGGCCCACTTCATCCCGCAACGCAACGACGAGCGCACGGCTCGGCCCTCGGCGACGCCGACGACACGCTTTTTCGCGGTCCGACCCCACCCGAAGACATGACCGAGGACAGCGACGACTCCGAGACGGTCCGCTCGCCCCACGAGCAGGTCGACCTCGACCGGGTCGGCACGAGCGCGTCCGATGACCGCTCCGACGACACAGATACCGATCCGCCCAGCGACGACGCTTCGGACGAGAGCGACGACTCCGACGACGGTGGCGGGGGCTCAGACACGCCCTCCGCGCAGTCGGTCGACGCCCCCGACCAGCCCACCGATTTCGTCCCCGAAGATGTCGCCGAGTACGACCGCTTCGAGAAGATCGACGGCGGGACCTACGAACGCGCCAACGAGTTCCTCCGCGACCGGACCTACATTACCGCCCGCGAGTGGGCGATCGCCCGCCTCTGTGCCGATTTCCGGACCGAGACCGGCGTCGAGATGACCAAGATCGGCGAGCACCTGCCCGAACTCGTGCCCTTCATGACGGATACGTACTCGCCACAGGCAGTCAACGAAGCCAGAGCATCCTTCGAGGAGAAGGTCCGCACGGCGGGCGCAACCTTTCTCTACGGTGCGATGAGCGGGTTTTTCACGGCCGACGAACTCGACGATCTGATGTACGAGGCGACCGAGGTCGCGAAGTTTCTGCTCGAAGTCGAGGGTGTCGAACTCTCGGTCGACGAGGAGCTGGAGACCGAAGAGCGCATCTCGACGGTGATGCGCGACGTTCGGGAGTCCTCGACGGCGCTCCGCCACGACCGGGCGAGTTGTCCGGAGTGTGGCCACGAGTTCGACCTCGGCAATGAGTGAGGTCCGGAGGCCCCACCCCTCTGCCGCCCGTCGGTCCGGTCCAATGGACGTAAATGCGGGGCTCCCCATCCCTCTGGCGAATGGAGTTCGGTCTCGTCGTCGTCTGGCTGGTGACCTACCTGGCGCTGCTGGCGGCCGGACAGGCAATCGCCCGGACCGTCCTCGGTGACCTCGCCGACGAGGGCGCCGGGATCGGCATCCCGATCGCGACGGGGATCGTCTGGCTAGTGGCCTACTACGTCGGTCACGTCTCGATCACGGCGGGGCTGTATCTCGGCATCGCCGCGGTCGTCGTCGGGGCGCTCGCCGCCCACACGCTGGTTGGCCCGATCGATCGGCGGATCTTCGCCGAAACGGCCGCGGTCTTCTCCGCGGCCTTTTTGTTCATGGTGGCGATCCGGGCGCTCGATCCGGCCGTGCACGCCGGCGGTGGCGAGAAGTTTCTCGATTTCGGTCTGTTGCGCTCGCTCCTCCGGAGCAGCCAGATCCCGCCCCAGGACATGTGGTTCGCCGGCGAGACCGTTCGGTACTACTACGGCGGTCACTATCTGGCCTCGCTTTTGACCAGACTCACCGGGACGGCCCCGCGATACGCCTACAACCTCGCGCTGGCAGGCTTTTATGCCATGCTCGCCACGGCGGTGTTCGGTCTCGGCCGAAACGTCGCCGCCGGACGAGACATTCGATCACGCCTCGCCGGTGGGCTCTCCGTCTTTTTCGTCGCGCTGGCGAGCAACCTCATGCCGATCGGGCAGTTGATCGTTCTCGTGCTTCCAACGAGTGCGGCGTCGTCGCTCTCCAGTTTCCTCGGCTTCAAAATCAAGGGGCTCGCCACGTCGCTGGACGCATTCTCGTACTGGACGGCGAGTCGCGTAATCGAGGGCACGATTAACGAATTCCCGCTGTTCGCGTGGCTCAACGGCGATATGCACGCTCACATGATGGGGACGCCGTTTCTGTTGCTCGGGGCGACGCTCCTCTTCGGGTACTACCGAATGCCGGCAGAGAAGGTCTGGCGGCGGCGCACCCTCCTGTTCGCGGGCGTTCCAGCGGTGGGAGCGATCGTCTCGGTGACGAACACCTGGTCGGTCCCCACGGTGTGTGGGCTGACCCTCCTGACGGTGGCGTTCGCACCGAGCGATCCCACGACGCTGTTTCCCGAGCGAGTGCGCCCGTCGACGCGAACGTGGATCGGACGGGAGATCAGCCGTCTTGTAGTTGCAATCGCAACGGCGGCGGTGGTCGGGCTGACCATCGTCGTGCTCGTCCTGCCGTACTGGCTGGTGGTCTCCAGCGGGTCCGAAGGGATCGGTCTCCTCCCGGATCGGAGCCCGCTCGCGGGGCTCCTCCTGGTCCACGGCGCCTTTCTCACCGTGGCGGTGCTGTACTACTTCCGCTACGTCGACGTCCCGATCGCCGACCTGGTCGAACGCGCCGGGTGGTCGGACGCGCTCCCCGATTGGCTCGCCGAGCCGCCCGGGGCGGGGGCCGAACCGCACAGCCGCGATCGCGGGGACGTGATCGCCTGGCTCGATCCGCGGCCCTTCACCACCGAGGAGATCGTCGCGCTCGCCGGAGGCGTCCTCCTCGGCAGTGCCGTCGCGGCCTCCATCCTGCTCGACGTGACGGCCGTCGGTCTGTTCGTCCCGCTGATTCTCGCGGGCGTCATGCTCCATCGGGCCGACTGGCACTCGCTGTCGCGGCCCGGATTCGAATCGGTGCTGTTCGTCGCCAGCGCCGGCCTGATCGTCCTCGTCGAGTTCGTCTACATCAAGGAGAACGCGGGTGGCGGGCGGTACAACACGGTGTTCAAGCTCTACATGGAGGTCTGGGTCCTGTTCGGGACGGCCGCGGGCGTCGCCCTCGTCACGCTTCTCGACGATCACCGCCCGTCGATTCCGCTGTCCGGGCCCACCTGGCGTCGTGGCTTCGAGTTCCTCGCGGTCGTTCTCGTCGTCTCGACGTCGATCTACGGCGTGCTGGCCCTGAGCGAGCATCACGATATTCACGGCCCGGTCGAGGGGCCCGACGATCTCACGCTAAATGCGCTGGCGTTCGTCGAAGAGGATCACCCCGACGAGGCCCGGGCAATCGAATGGCTCGACGAGAACCTCGAGGGTCAGCCGACGCTACTCACCAGACCGGGACGGCAGGTTTATCAGTGGAAGAACGCGCCATCGAGTCTGACCGGGATTCCGACCGTCGCGGGGTGGGTCCACGAGGGAGGCTATCGCGGTCCCGAGACCTACTACGAGCGAGCGAGGGATGTCGACACCATGTTCACAGGGTCGCCCGACCGCCAGCGCGCCCTCCTCCAGCGCTACGACGTGGAGTACGTCTACATCGGTCCCGTCGAACGCACAACCTACGGCGAGATCACGATCGATGAGCTCGACGCCGTCCAGCCGATCGAGAGATTCGGAAGGGTGACGATCTACCGGGTGAATCACGACGCACTCGGGTGATCAACGGGCCTCCTCGACGGTCGCGCGATCCGGGAGTGCCGCCATCGCGCCACGCCCGGTCGTCGCGAGTGCGCCGACGGTCGTCCCGTAGCGCAGTGCCGCATCGAGGCCGTCCCCGGCGACGAGGCGGGCGATCACCCCGGCGGTGAATGCGTCGCCGGCCCCCGTCGGATCGACCGGGTCGACCGCGGGCGGCACCTCTTGCAGTTCGGCTGGCCCCCACGGCGCGCGTTCGTCGGCGGCCGCGACCGCGGCGTCGGCCCCGCGCGTGACGAAAGCGGTGTGTGGCCCGTACCCGCGAATGCGTTCGGCGACCCGGAGCGGGTCCTCGGCCGCCAGCCAGGGCAGATCGCCCGCGCCGATCTTGACGACATCGGCGCGTTCGAGTACCGCGGAAACGGTCGGCTCGATCGCGTCCGGGTCGTCCCAGAGATCCGCGCGCGTATTCGGATCGAACGAGATCGTGCAGGTCGCGCGATCGATCACGTCCAGCAGGGCGCTTCGGGCTCGACCGTTGGCGAGCCAGACGCCACCGACGTGGAGCCACTCGATCGCATCGAGTGCGTCGTCGGTGACGGTCGCCGGATCGGGCGCCATCGTCGCCGTGTCGGCCTGATAGAACCAGAACACCGGGTCGCCGTCGGCATCGCTACCCACGAGGGTATGGGCGGTCGTCCGCTCGGAATCGACCGCGACGAATCGGTCGGGCACGCCGTGATCGTCGAACACCGATCGGAGGTGGTCGCCGAATGGATCCGCGCCGACGCGGGTCCACAGCCAGGGCCGTTCGCCGAGTTCGGCAAGCCCGACCGCGACGTTCGCGGGGGCCCCGCCGGCCTCGCGAGCGAACGTCGACGCGTCGGCGAGGCAGGCGGCGTCGTCGGCCGGATACATGTCGATCAGGGCCTCGCCAGCGACGAGGACGCGAGCCATGGCGGGCCTTGGACGGAGCGAGCCATAAGTACGGGGGCGAACGGCGTCGCTGACCCGGGCCATACATGACATAGCACCATCACTCAGTCCGACGCTGCCCGTGGGCCCTGACGCTGCGAGAAGGTACTTATGGGACCGTCCCGAACCACCACTCGTGAGTGATCGTGTCAGTTGAATCGGGGCATTCCGTTGGCAAATCCGGAGCCCGGATATCGAGTCTCCTCACTCCGGCGACGCTCCAGGACGAGCGATCGCACGTCCTGATCGTCGGGCCAGCACTGACGGGCAAACTCGCGATCGGATTCGAAGTGCTCGCGGCCGTGGCCGGAGAGTCCGGGGCGATCTGTGTCTCGACCACAGAGCCGGTGGACCGGATTCGAGCGGGATACGATGGCGCGGGCGGGGCCGTCGACGGCCTTCGAATCGTCGACGCGACCGCCAGTGAGAGCGACGACGATGCCGATCGGGTCTTTTCGGTCTCGACGCCCGGTGATCTGACCGGCGTCGGGATCGCCATCGCGGAGGCGACCGACTCGATCGACGACGGCGTCCCGCCCGTCCTCATCGACAGCCTCTCGACGCTGTTGATGTACAACGATGTCGAGACGGTCTATCGGTTCGCCGATAGTGTACGCTCCCAGACACGAGATGGGGCGGGCGTCACCATCTCGACGCTGAACACCGACGCCCTCGGCGAGACCGAGCGGAGTCGACTCCTGACGCTGGCCTCGGTCGTCGTCGAGGTCCGCGTCGACGACCAGGGGCGCCGCGAGTTCCAGATCAGAACCGACGACGAGGAGTCCAGCGAGTGGCACGCCGCTCCTGGACACGAGTGAGGGCCGATGAATCCGATTGTCGCCCTCCTCGGAGCCACTCGTCGACGCCTGTATGATGTCGACTCGGTCGTCACAATTATCGATCGGGAGTTTCCTGGCCTGCTCGGTGGAGCCTGACGAATTCGATCTCGGACTGGCCCAGTCCAACGTCGCGGAGACGGCCCACTTACATCACTCATCGCCTCATCTGAGGAAAACGGATTTCTCTCCAAAATGGCCAACCGATCATTCCGTCTTTACAGGCTGTCGAGGCGAATGCCACGGGGTCGTCCGGAAATCGGAGATTTCCG
>JBDGTN010000135.1:3778-5715 GCA_042216835.1 Halococcoides sp. | reverse complement strand
GGCGGTTGATCGCGATCTTCGCGCCCTCGCGCGCGGCGACCGGGCGCTTGAGCGCGACCTCGGCCTCGCCGCCCCGGGCGCTCGTGACCGATCCGACCGTCGTCGCCGTGCGCACCGTGAGCATCAGCGGTTCGCCCGTCGTGACCTCCTCCACGTCGCCGTCAGCGCCGACGACCCGGTCGAGCAGGTCGATGGTCATCGTGAATTTGTCTCGCACCGGCGGGAGCGTCCCCGGCGGGCCGGCGACCTGACCCGCGAGCGCGTCGCCTTTCGTCAGTGCGGGGTCGAGTCCTGTGCCCGCGCCGAGCAGGCCGCCCGGCGTGACCGATTCGACGGGATCGCCGCCGGCCTGGAGCGACCGGATCGTCGTCGTGATCGGCTCGTAGGTGGTCTCGCCGCCGGATTCGTCCTCGCGACCCGGCACGAGTTCGATCTCGTCGTCGACCTCGAGTTCGCCACGGACGAGCGTCCCGCCGATGACCCCGCCCGTCAACTGCGCGGGCGTCGCCCCCGGCCGATTGATGTCGAAACTCCGGGCGACGAGCAACTCGGGATCGGCGTCGGGATCGCGCTCGGGCGTCGGGATTTCCTCCTCGATCGCCTCGATCAGGAGATCAGTGTTGACCTCCTGCTGGGCGCTGATCGGGACGATCGGCGCGTCCTCGGCGACCGTCCCCGCAATGAATGACTGGATTTGATCGTAGTGTTCGCGTGCCCGGTCCCGATCGACGAGATCGATCTTGTTCTGGGCGACGACGACGTTCTCGATACCGATCGAGTCGAGCGCCATCAGGTGTTCTTCTGTCTGGGCCTGGGGGACATCCTCGGTCGCCGAGATGACGAGCACCGCGCCGTCCATGATCGCCGCGCCCGAGAGCATCGTCGCCATGAGCGTCTCGTGGCCGGGCGCGTCCACGAAGGAGACCGTCCGCAGGAGTTCGGTCTCGCAATCGTGGTCGGGACAGGTCTCGGCGACGGTATAGCCCGCCGCGTCCGCACAATCCGGACACCGACGGAAGGTCGCGTCGGCATACCCCAGTCTGATCGAGATGCCCCGCTTCATTTCCTCGGAGTGCTGGTCGGTCCACTCCCCGCTGAAGGCCTCGACGAGTGTCGTCTTGCCGTGGTCGACGTGCCCGACGAGACCGATGTTCACCTCCGGTTGACGATTTGCTGTCATCTCGGGAGTAATCGTACCGTGGATTCGGCGGGTGTCGCTCATAAAGGCGTTGTTCTGGGCGGCCGGCACGGGCGGTGGGAACGACTGCGATGACTGCACGATGGTGGCGAGGTCGTCCTGTCACGGAATGATCCGTCCAACCGGGGTCACCATGGACGGTCTCCCTGGGGCGGCGACCCATCCATTCCATCTCCAATAGATTTTTGACCGAAGAGGTCGAAAACAACAGGTTGAGACGATTCATGTCCGATGGATGTTCACCAGAGGGGGAGTTCGACTCTATAACCCGGCGGACACTGATCAAGACGGGCGTCGCAGCGACGCTGGGTGCGGTGGGCATTGGGGCCCAGATCGCCTCTGCAGCAGAGAGTGACTCGACGGATACCACCGTGCCGACGACTGACACGGTGATCACGGGGCACAATCCACCCGAGGTCGAACCGGCGGTCCGGGTTGACGGTGGGCCGCTCCAGAAGACCAACATGGTCTCCGTACCCCCGGGGACACCGGTGACACTCACGCCACAGGTGGTCGAGGGGACCACCTCCAACTGGCAGTGGTCCGACGGGACGACCGGTCGCGAGCGGACGGTGACGCCGACCGAAACCGAGACGTATACGGTCTATTTCGACTACGAATCACCCTATGGACCGAGTCCTATCGAATTCACTGTGCTGGTGAACTCCAGGTCCACCACGACCGAGAATCCAGAACCGAAACCGACGTGCACGCCGGTTGCGCTGACGCCCGAACTCCG
>JBDGTN010000135.1:0-3678 GCA_042216835.1 Halococcoides sp. | reverse complement strand
TCCGGGAGACCACCGCAGTGACCGTCGCGCCGGGGACGCCGGTGACGCTCTCTCCACAGCCCGATAACCCCTGGGCCTGGGAGTGGGCCGACGGAACGACTGACCGGAAGCGGACGGTCGAACCGACCGAAACGACGACCTACACCGCCCGGTACACGGGCACCTGTGCGACCCAGGACGCCATCGAGTACACGATCCACGTCGACGAGGGGCCGCCCTGGCCCGAGGATGCGACCGATCCCAACGACGACGGCCTGTACGAGGACCTCTCGGGCGACGGCAGGATCAACTTCCCGGACGTGAACATTTTCTTCAACAATGCGGATCGGCAACGTCTCGCCGACAACTGGGAGTATTTCGACTTCCAGGAGGACGGCAAACCGAACTTGCAGGACGTGATGGCACTGTTCCACATGGTGTGAGCGGCCGCTCACCCCAGCGTGATCATCGCGATGCCGACGATCGCGAGCACAGCGGCGACGAGTCGCACCCGGAGGTACTTCTCGTGCAGGACGAATCCGCCGATCAGGACGGCGACGACGGCCTGGGAGTTGACGATCGGCGACCCAACGCTCGCCGGAATCTGCTGGAAGGCCAGCAAGATCAGGTGGTTGCCGACCGCGACGATCACGCCCGCGGCGAGGAACTTCAGGAGGTCACGCCGGAAGCGATCGGGCACCTCCCGCCGGACGGCAAAGGGCAGGACCATCAGCGTCGTGATCACGAACATGATCGGGATGTAGGTCTGGGGCGGCACGCCGAGGAAGGCCGGATCGACGATGAACCGCTTGCCCACGTCGACGACTCCGAACACCGCAGCACTCGCGAGTGCGAACTGCGCGGCCCGCGAGGTCGCCGCCCGCCGGATCGGTTCGAGCAATTCGCCCGGTCGGTAGTTTGCGACGTAGATCGCGACGGTCGCGACGACGACACCTGCGATCTGAAGGGGGCGGAGCACTTCGCCCAGTGCGATCACCTCAATCGGAAGGACGAACACGGGAACGATCTTGCTGATCGGCGCGACATACGAGGCCTCGCCACGGACCAGCGCGTGGAAAAAGAAGAGTACGGCCACGCCGGTCAGCACCGCGACGCCGACGATGGCCCCGCCGGTCCGGAGGTCGAGTCCGCCGGGAAAGGCCGGCCCGTCGATCGTGAGGACCGCAACGGGCAGGTAGGTCACGAGCGCGATCGAGTTGACGACCGCGAGAAAGACCGGGAACGGGTAGGCGGTGAAGTATTCTTTGATCGCGACGAGGTAGACGCCGAACATGAGCGCCGCGATGCCAGCGAAGAGATAGCCGAGCACACGCTGGCTTGACGGGCCGGCCCCAAGAGCGTCGCGGCTCGGGGGGAGGTGGGCCGATCGGAAAGTCACCCGTCACGCCATCGCGTCGAATCGCTCCAGCACGCGATCGAAGTACGCCTCGGTCATCCGGCGCGGGTCCCGCATGCGATGGAAATCCTCCAGCACGAACGCGGTCTGCTCGCGGTCTGGGGTGACGGTATACAGCCCGACAACTCTCCGACGAGTAACTGACAAAAGCCAAGGTCTATAGTTTGTCGGCCCGACTTTTAACTATGGGCGACCTCGGGGCGGTCGAGTACCTCGGTCACCAACTGCTCATGGGTCACCAAGAGCAGCGTGGTCTCGTCCCCAAGACGGTATTTCACAAGCTCTGGTGTATTTCGGCTCGACATCTGGAGGACAATCACGAAACTGAGATCGGTCTTCCCCGTTACTGGAACAAGTACGGCGAAATGGTGGACGAGCAGTCGGTCAACGACGAGTTCTACTCGGCTCCATCTGCCCCGTGGGGCGGTCAAGCCTACAAGCCCGACTGGCAACTGGATTCTGACGATTTCGACATCTCGACCGAAGAACGAAAACTCGTCGACAGGACTGTCAAGTGGACCTTGAATCGATTCAAGCGGCGGAAGTCTCGGTATCTGGAAGCCTATCAATACCAGACCTACTCGCCGAACGATTTCATTCGGGCGTACAGTGAGCTTCGAGAACACCTCCAGTATATGGATCTCGATAGCCAACAGGTGCTCACGCAACTCACGTTCAGGCCCGAGTTCGAGGCCGAAAGCAACGACGAACTCCTCACGTCGTATCTTGACGAACTCGTCATCACGTATCCCGAAAACGACGAGGCGTTCTCGGCGTTCCAGCCGCTATTTTTGCGGTGGGACGACACCGCTCGACTGCTTCTGGAACGCGACCGCCCATACGATGAACTCGAAACGATTCTCGACGAGTTCGTCGACGCTCTCAGCAAGGCGGTGCTTCAGGTGAAGTACAACGATAGCGTGCCCGACGAACGGCTCTCTCGATGGCGGGAAAACGCCGAGGACGCACGAGCCAGCTTCGAGAGGTATCTCGACGAGTTTCGGACGGACCTCCTCGTGAGCCGAGAACAGAGTGGCGTACTGGACAGCGTCTCGGAAACGTACGACGACACGGTTCGATCCGACTTCGAGAGCGATCGATGACGACGGCAGGGTTTCTGGACACGGGCGTCTACATTGGATACTGCTTCACGGTCGATTCACATCACGATCCGTGTCGGCGATACGTCACAGAACAGGCGGACATCGTCTTCACGAGCGAAACCGTTCTCGACGAGTATCGGTCGGCGAAACGATCCGTGAGCGAGCGATATTCGGATGCGGTCCGAAAACACATCTCTGACGTGAGACGAAGCGACCTTGACGGCGAACTCGGGCCGATGGATCTGGACCGGGCCAAACGTCGAATTCTCGATCGGAGAAACGAACTGTACGAGGTCCTTGTGGAGGTGTCCGATTCTCTCCCGCAGTTCATCCAGTACGACGATCTCCTGGATCGACTGCAGAATCTCGCCCGCGACATCGACACGATGGCCGTCCAGCGAAAGCAAGACCTCGACGACACGGTGGATGTCTGGGATCAGAAAACCGACCATCCCGATGTCCGGGCCGGACTGGACATTCACGAACCGGATCTGACGATCTGTATCGAGGGGCACGACCTCGCGGCCCACCTCGCCGACGACACGGAACTCGCTACCGCGAACCCGACTGACTTCGTGTACGACGGGCAGCGCGAACGCATTCTCGACCTGACGGCATATTCCGACGTGATCGACCTGAGCGGGTGACCGATCGGTCGAAATTGAGGCCGCCGAGCACGGCGAGTCGCAACCCCGTCACGCCATCGCGTCGAATCGCTCCAGCACGCGATCGAAGTACGCCTCGGTCATCCGGCGCGGGTCCCGCACGCGATGGATGTCCTCCAGCACGAACGCGGTCTGTTCGCGGTCGAGGCCGTAGGCGTGAAACGCGGCGGCGTCGAGTTCGGCCTGGATGCGCTCGCGTTCCTCGGGGTCGGTCGCGGGGTCGATCCCACCGAGGCGCTCGCGCATAGGGGCGAACGCGTGCCATAACAGTTGAGTCGCGCCGCGCGCCGCCAGATGGCCTCGAAGAACGCGTCGCCTGCGGTGAGGCGGGGGACCTGCGACTCCTCGAACTTGTACATCACGATGTGGGTGTCGATCTTGGTTCGCATGAGGTAGTCGAACGGGATACTGTCGATCAACCCCAGCGCGGCGAACAGTTCCTCGTCGGTGAATACACGCTCTTGACATCCTCCCCGCCCTCTCTCGGCGCATTCGCGCCTCGATTGATACTGCC
>JBDGTN010000077.1:0-5718 GCA_042216835.1 Halococcoides sp. | reverse complement strand
CCATCTGTACGGCGGACCGCAGGGGTGGAATCCTCATTCCGTTCGGATCGCGTCATACTCCGGGGGGAGGGATAAACCCTTCGTCCCGGATCGGTGATCCGTGCGGCGGGAGACCGTCTGGCCTCCACCGGCCGCGTTCGCATTCACATCCGAGCGCCCCTTTCCACTTAAGGGCGTCGGATCGGTCCGAGCCGGATTCGCCCGGCGTCGGGCCGTGTGCGTTCCGATTCGAATTGCCCGGACCACTTAAGGGCGTCGAACCGGAGTGCGTTCGATCGCGTCCGGGCAGACCCGGCGGGCCTGCGCCGCGACGTATTTCATCCGAGAGGGGGCATACACATAAGGCCGTCGTCTCGTCGCCGCCCCGTCATGCGATTACACACGGTAGGTGTATGTGAACGGCCCACGATCGAACGGTCGCCACGCACGGAGCGCTCTCCGTCACCTGGACCGATCAATCCCACCGAGACACCGTCGAAAACAGCCTATTCGAGATCCGCACCGACGACATTCTCGACCGATCCGTAGCCATCCCGCTCCATCAGCCGGAGCAGGCCACGGTTGATCGAGCGGGCAACCGTCGGGCCGCGATAGATCAGGCCGGTGTAGACCTGGACGAGCGACGCGCCCGCTCGAAGTTTCTCGTAGGCGTCGGCCGCAGTGAACACCCCGCCGACGCCGACGATCGGCTTGTCGGTCCGCCGGGCGAGCGAGCGCACCACCTCGGTCGATCGGTTGGCCAGGGGCCGGCCGGACAGCCCCCCGGTCTGGTCGCGCGCCGCACTCGAAAGGTCGTCCGGCCGGTCTGTCGTGGTATTCGTCGCAACCAGCCCCGCGAGACCGAACTGTTCGACGACCTCGACGACATCGTTCAGTGCCCCCTCCGAGAGATCGGGCGAGACCTTGACCAGCAGCGGAGACGCGCCCGCATCGTCGAGCGCCTCGACGATCGCCTCCAGGCGGCCGCGATCCTGCAGATCGCGAACGCCCTCGGCGTTCGGACAGGAGACGTTGATGACATAGAAGTCGCCCGCGCCCGCGACGCCCGCGTAGCTCTCGCGATATGCTGTGGGTTCGTCGGTGCAATCGTCGCCGACCGCGAGATTGACGCCAACCGGATGGGCGTCAGTCCGCTCGCGCAAGCGGTCGCCGACGACCGCTGCACCCTCGTTGTTCAGGCCCATCCGGTTGACGATCCCGCGATCCTCGACGAGTCGGAAAATGCGCGGTCGCGGATTTCCCTCCCGGGGGTCCGGCGTGACGCCACCGACCTCGGCAAAGCCGAACCCGAGAGCGCCGAGCGCGCCAGGAAACGTCCCGTTCTTGTCGAAGCCCGCCGCGACACCGATCGGATTCGGAAACGTCAGCCCGAACGCCTCGCTCCCCAGGCGGTCGTCCTCGACGGCGAGTGTCGTTCGTAGCGCGCGCTGAATCGGCGTGCCATCGACAGCAGAGAGACCACCGGCGACGAGGTGGTGAGCACGCTCCGGATCGATCTGGAAGACGATCGGCCGGACGACATCGTAGAGCGACACTGTCACACCCTAGAACTCGTGTTCGACATCATCCTGGTCGGCCTTCTGGATGATGATCTTGTTGTCGCGGACGCGGACGAAAACCTCGTCGCCGATCTCCATGCCCGCGACGGCCAACTCGTCCTCGTGGAGGTTGATGTGGACGTTGTGGTACTCGCCGTCCTCGTCTTTCGCCCCACTCGGGCTCAGCTTCTTCTTTCGGACCATCTGGCGATCGTGCCTGGATGCTCACCGGCAGATCCACTTAAGTGTACCGCGCTCGGTCCGGTCTCCAGCCACTATTCCAGTGGCAATTGGCTCGAACCGCCTGGAAACATCGCGCCTGTTCGGCTCGACGATCCGCCGGTGACGATCGACCGGCAGTTTCATACTGTCGGACACAAGTCCGTGAGCAATCAAGTGGGTGTTTTTGCGATTCACGACGGTACTCACCCGAGCAGACAACGAGCGTGTTCAATTTCTTGTGTCCGGCAGTATCAATTCAGATCCGCGTCGTCGTCCGGTATGGCCGCGATCGGAGCAGCGCGCACGACCGTCGAAACGCTCCGCCGAACGCCGCGACTGTTCTATGCTGGCGTCGCGGTCGCTGCACTGATCGCTCCACAGCACCTGCTGAGACTGTTCGTCCCCCTCGTCCCCAGGCTCCTCGGCGTGCTCACGTTTTCCGTGGCCGTTTTTGTCTACGCCGCACTGTTCGCCGCGGTCGCCCACGCCACGACCGGGACCGCATCGCTCGATGCCGCGATCGAGGCCGGCCGCGAGCGGTACCTCCCGCTGCTGGGCGGCAAGTTGATCGCGGCCATCGCCCAGGTGGCCTGGATGGCAGCGATCGGCGGGACCGCCGTCGCGACACTCGTCACCGTCTCGGAGTCTCAATCTGTCACGGCACTCCTCCAGTTCGACGGGACTCTGGCCGAGGCCATCCTCGGGAGTACTGCCGGAAATATCGGCCTCGTTGTCGTCGTGACCCTGCTCGTCGCGGGTCCCGTGGCCTGGTTCGTGGTCCAGTTCTACGACGTTGCGATCGTGCTCGGGGACGGCGGAATTGTCGATGGATTCCGCCAGAGTGTCAGGATCGTCGAGGCGCGACCGATCGCAGCACTCGGCTACACGGCGATCAGAGTCGGCGTCTACGCTCTTGTGGCGGGCCTCCCGTGGGCGATGGCGATATTATTCGCTATTGTCGTGCCATCGGCAGGAAGCGGCGTCGCCGCAGAAATGACGGTGCTGATCGGAGTGATGGTCCTCGGGATGGTAATGACCATTGTCCCGGTCATCACCACGGTCGTCCTCGTCCCGCTCCTCGGCACCGACAAGGTCGAGTTTTTCGAACACGTCGCCGAGTCCGAGACGATGGCGTGATCGTCGAGATATCGACGACAGACTGACAGATCGCCACTCACGTATAAATGTCACGGCGATCGGTCCGTCGTCTGGGGGGTATTTTTATTATGAATCCTGTGCTGGGTTGGCATGGAGTGGCGATCGAATGGCACGAGATTCCGACAAGCGCAACTTCGCGCTACGGGAAACCGACGGCGAGGAACCGAGTGTATTCTCCGGACGAACACCCCGGCAGGCCGCACTGAAGGCCGCTCGACGGCTCGATCCGGCCGATTCCGAGGTCGCAGCGAAGGCCAACTCGACGACGATCCGCCTCCGCGAGAAGGGCACCACCAAGGTCCACGTCTACGAGGGCTGGGCCTGGAACGAGCGCGCGCCCGACGACAAACCCGACTGGATGCCCTCGGAGATCACCAAGGGCAACGTCTCGAAGGAAGGCGTCGAACACTTAGAAGAGATCTAGGAGTTCGAGGGGGCTTTCAGTCTCCGGTCCCTCCCGTCGGCCGCGCGGCATCCCACGCGACCGGGACCCGACGTGAGAGCGCGGTATGACCGGTCGCTCTCCGGCCGCGCGACAGTCGTCGGGGAGTGCCAACGCTTGCGATCGACCGAATGTCTCCCCGACACGGTAACCGCCACCACCAGCGGCATCCAGACGACGCGCGGACCTTACTGCAGGGCCAGAAGATCGAACTCGAAGGCGGCGACCGGAACCTCCAGATCGTGCTCGACGAGAACCGCCGGGTGGACCTCGCCGATCACGCCGACGCGATCGCCGTCGATCTCGATCGCAGCGGTGCGGCCATCCATGAAGCTGGGATGGTCGATCGGGGGCGTCGACAGGTCGCCATCGAAGTCACTCACGAGCGCCTGCAGTCGGGCCTTGGCGTCCTCGTAGGACACGTCGTGACGCGCGAGTGCGCCTGCGACGTGACGAGATTCCGCGACACGCGTGGTCTCGCTGTCGTCGTGGTGGGCGACGAAACCCACCTCTGCGAGATCCTGGGGGTAGCGCCGGTGCGTGTTGTTTGCCAGCACCTGGAGCAGCGAGGGGGCCAGCCACGTCCGGACGACGGTATAGTCCTCGCTGTATGGATTCTCGATGCGGGCCGGCGAGTGCGCGCCGAGCGCGTCGTCTTCCGCGGAAAGCGCCATCCGATCGAACAGTTCCGCCTCGCTCGTCAGATGGAAGTTCAACAGGTCCTGGAACCCGTGTCCGACCAGTGCGGTCCGGACGGCCTCAGCCAGGCGAGCGCGGTCGTGTCGACCGCCGATCGTGCTCACGCCCGGATACCGTGCGTCGAGCTCGTTGAACCCGTACGCGCGGCCGATATCGTCGACGATGTCGACAGGGTGGCGCACGTCGACCCGATAGGGTGGAATCTCGACCGCGTAGGCGGCTTCGCCGTCGTGGTCGGTCGTCTGGGCCGCGAGCCCCGACCGTTCGAGCAAATCGATCACCGCCGAGTCGGAGAGATCGATCCCGAGTGTGGTCTCGATGCGGTCGTGTGTGACGGTCTTGGTGGTCACCTCGAAGTCGGGCCGGACCAGATCCGCGGCGTACGCGTCTGGCGGATCCTCGTACTCGACTCGGACGGACTCGATCGTCCCGCCGCGGGCCGACAGCGCATAGCAGACGATCGCGAGCATCCGGTCGATCGTCCACTGATCGGTCCCGGTCATCTCGACGAACAGATCGCGCGAATCGGTCGACACCTCGGTCCGACGGCCGTTGACAACCGGCGGGAACGAAAAGAGTCCGATCGCGTCGTAGATCGCCGGCACGCGATCCATGTCGGCGACCAGATCGGCGTATTCCCGGCCGATATGGTGATCGTCGATCACCTCGGCGGGCGTCATCTCGGCGTCGCTCTCCAGCGGGACGAACCGATCGCCGTCTGGCGCGACACCGGTGTAACGAACGCGCTTGCCCCCGGACTCGTCGCCAGCGTCCGCGGGATCGCCGCCCGCACCCCCGTCGTCAACTCCCGCGGGATCGCCGTCCACGCCCCTCTCCTCTGCACCTGCGGAATCGCCGTCCGCACCCGTGGCGATCGATTCGCCTTTGAGCATCGTCAGATCGTGGACCCCGATCGCGCCCTTCGCACGCTTGCGGCCCATCGTCGCGTGGAGTTTCTCCTGCAACTGGATCAGCGAATCGAGCGCGGCCTCGTCAAGGTCGAGTCCCCGAACGATCGCACCCGTCACGTAGGGTCGTTCCGTGGGGACATCCTCGACGGCGATCGTCCACTCCGGATCGTTCGTCGAGGGGACATACAGGCCCCGCGAATCGCCGTACTGGTAGCGAAGCGATCGGGCGATACCTTCGACCGACAGTCGATCGAGGCGATCGGGTTCGAACTCGAAGCGCAACCCCGCCTCAGTGTCGCCCTCGTATTCGAGGCCGAGTTCGAACAGATCGTCACGCAGATCGGCGTCGCTTTTGTCGTCGTGACCGGTCAACGCGCGGAGTTCGTCGGGATCGATGTCGACAGTGGGCATCAGTATCGCACCTCCTCGGAGCGGAGATAATCGAGATCCACGAGCGTGCCGTGCACGTCGCGGATATCTTCGGCACCGGTAACGAGCATCATCAACCGCTCTAAGGCCAGCCCCCACGCCATAACCGAACACTCGACGCCGAGCGGTTCGAGCATCTCCGGGCGGAACAGGCCCGAATTCCCGATCTCGACGACCTCACCCGTGACGGGATGCTCGCCGAACAACTCGAAACTCGGCTCCGTGTAGGGATTGTAGGTGGGCTTGAACTCCAGGTCGGTGATCCCGAACTGGGCGTAGAACTCCTCGAAGGTGCCCATCAGATCGCGCACCGAGAGGT
>JBDGTN010000059.1:0-5722 GCA_042216835.1 Halococcoides sp. | reverse complement strand
CTGGAACTATCTCTGTCCGTAATCACTGGTAAAAACTAACGCACGACCGTATCAGACGTTCGGGCCGATCAAGTCGTAATGCTTCGAGTTCGCTCACGGGTTTGTCGTCGGTGTCGGCGTGCCAAAGGCACCGATCGTGATCGTCCCACGTCTCCCGCCAGCAACAGGCCGCTTCGCTTCGCTTGTGCCAGTCCGCCGGACCGTCGAAATCACTTCGCTCCAGATCAACGTCTTCGGGCATCAGCACGATCCCGCACCGATCGTCGGGAAGACAGCCGTCGTCAACGCCCCCAGGGGATGTCTTCGTCCGTCATTGGGTCCGACCGCTCACGCAGGATAGAAAAACCTTCCAGAGTCCGATCGAAATGCAGTCACTCGATTCCGTTGTGCGGCCGTCCCCCGGTGAAAACCGATTTCGACACCCCTGCCAGAATGTGTCGTTCGCCGTGCGGTAGCGGTCGCGGCTGCGGAAGCCGTGCGGCCGCGGTTGCCGCCGGGGCCCGCGCATCCCGCTCGCCGCCGGCGAGCGGGTTCACCGGAATCGCCGCACGGCGATTCCGGGTGTTTTTGGTCGAGCTTTTTGCGAACCGGGGTCGCTCGCGACCCCGGTGACGTAAAAAGGTCGTCTAGAAGTAATCGACACCGGCGGGCAACTCGAGTTTCATGCCCTTGCGCTCGCGAATCTGCTCGATCAGGTCGGGCTGGAGGTTGTCGGCGAGCACGCGAAAGCCCGCGTTCTCGGTGTTCCAGGACGCCCGGCCCTCGGTCGCGGAGCGAATATCGCTGGAGAAGCCGATCATCTCCTCGACGGGCGCGATGCCCTCGATCACCATGACATCGCCCTCCTGGTACATGTCGTCGACGCGGCCACGGCGGCCCTGGATCTCGCCCGACGCCGCGCCCATGTGCTCGCTGGGCACGTCGATCCGAACGTCCTGGATCGGTTCGAGCAGGCGGATCTCGGCGTCGACGAGGGCGTTGTGCACCGCTTCACGGACGGCAGGGACGACCTGAGCCGGACCGCGGTGGATGGCGTCCTCGTGGAGTCGGGCGTCGTGCAACCGGAGGAGCGAGCCCTGGACCGGTTCGGCCGCGAGCGGGCCGTCGTCGAGGGCCTCCTCGATCCCTTCGACGACGAGTTCCATCGTCTCGTTGAGGTGCTGGATCCCCTTCGTATCGTCGATCAGGATGTTCGTGCGGTGGATGGTCTCGACATCCTGGGAGGTCTCCTTGTCGAGGCCGGCCTCCTGCAGGGCCTCGCGGCGTTCGAGTTCGGGCATGTCCATCGACGCCTCGCCCATCTTCAGCGCGTCGACGACGCTCTCGGGCAACGGCTCGACCGTAATGTAAAACCGGTTGTGCCGGTTCGGCGAGATGCCCTCGACCTCGCGCGATTCGGTCTGTGGGGCCTCGCGGAAGACGACGATCGGTTCGCCCGTTTCGATCGGAATGCCTTGATTGCGCTCGATGCGCTGACCGATCACTTCGAGGTGGAGTTCGCCCTGGCCCGAGATGAGGTGCTCGCCGGTATCCTCGTTGATCTCGACGTGGATCGTCGGATCTTCCTTCGATACCTGCTGGAGCGTCTCGATCAGTTTGGGCAGGTCGTCCATGCGCTGGGCCTCGACGCTTTTCGTGATGACCGGTTCCGAGAGGTGTTCGATCGACTCGAAGGGGGTCATCTCGATCGACGAGACCGTCGACCCTGCGATCGCATCTTTCAGCCCGGTCACGGCGGCGATGTTGCCGGCGGGGACGCGATCCACCTCCTCGCGTTCGCCCCCCATAAACAGGCCGACCGACTGGAGGCGGTTCCGACCGGCCGTCCCCGAGACGTACAGCTCCTGGCCCTCCTCGAGCGTGCCCGAGAAGACTCGTCCCGTCGCAATCTCGCCGGCATGAGGGTCCATCGAGATATCGGTGACCATGAAGACAACCTCGCCGTCCTCGTCGACGGCCTGCATGGTCTCGGCGACCTCGGAGTCGGAGTCGCCACGCCAGATCGTCGGAATCCGTCGCGGCTGGGCGTCCACGGGATTCGGGAAGTGCTCACACACCATGTCCAGCACGACATCGGAGAGTGGCGTCTGCTCGTGGAGTTGTTGGCGCTTGTCCGCCCGCTCGAGGTCGATGATGTCCGCGAAGTCCATCCCCGTACGCTCCATCGATGGCTTGGAGACGCCCCACTTGTACAGCGCCGACCCAAAGGCGACCGTCCCTTCGTCGACCGAGACCGTCCAGTCTCGATCCCAGTCTTCGGTCATCCCGCGGATGAGATCGTTCACGTCACGGATGACCGAGACGAGTCGTTGCTGCATCTCCTGGGGGCCTTCCTGGAGTTCCGAGATGAGGCGGTCGACCTTGTTGATGAAGAGTGTGGGCTTGACGCCCTCCCGGAGCGCCTGTCGCAGGACGGTCTCGGTCTGGGGCATCGCACCCTCGACGGCGTCGACGACCACCATCGCCCCGTCGACCGCGCGCATCGCGCGTGTCACGTCGCCACCGAAGTCCACGTGGCCCGGCGTGTCGATGAGGTTGATGAGGTGATTTTGTTCCTCGTACTCGTGGGTCATCGAGACGTTCGCGGCATCGATCGTGATTCCCCGTTCCTGTTCGTCTTCCTCGGTGTCCATCGCGAGTTGTTCGCCCGCGGTGTCCTCGGAGATCATTCCTGCTCCCGCGAGCAGGTTGTCCGTCAGCGTCGTCTTGCCGTGATCGACGTGGGCAGCGATGGCGATGTTCCGGATCTGTTCGGGCTGGTCCATCAGCCCCTCACATTCCTGGACGATCTGCGAACGTCGGCTCATTATGGCCCCGACTATCCGCAGGGCAATGAAAAGGGTAGTGTTTCCGCGTCGCGGATCGGGTCGGTCTGGCGCGCGCCGGGCCAGTCAGGACGATCCCCCACACGGGAATTAAGGGTGACCCCGCCGTCTGACCGATATGGCCATCGAGTGGGTCGCACGCCGACTCCTGGACTGGATCGATCTCGATCACGACGAGGCGACCGATGCTCTCCCGGGATCGCTCGCCGAGAGCCTCCCCCAGGAGGTGACCGATGCCGACGAGACGGCACCGCCGGTCGCCGATCGATCGAACTCGTCGTCCGGAACGCCTCCGGAGGGCCCTGGCAGTTCGTCATCGGGCAGTTCGTCACCCTCGTCTGCCAGTTCGTCGCCGGCACCTTCGTCTCCAGACGATGAATCGGGCGGGTCGCGACTCCGGCGCTTTGGCCCCTATCTGCTGGGGCTCGCCGCCGCAGTTGCGGCGTTTGGCACGGTACTGGGGATCGTCCGCGTCGTGCGTGGCTGGATCGAGGAACTCCGCGTCGGATACACACCGATGAGCGATCCATCGGACGGCGCGGCCCCGGACGATCGGCCGGCCGACCCGGATCGATCGGCCGATCGATCGCCGGCCGGGATCGAACCTCGCGACGACCGGCGACCGGGGTCCGATTCAGAGGGCAACCCCCCGCGACCGACCGGGTCCGAGGCGGCGGACGGTGACGTTCTCGCGGCGATGGCCGGGCTGGCATTCCACACCATCGTCGATCGAGTGGTCTCCGAACCGACCGAAACCGACGCGACGACCATCCCGGTCGAAACAGAGGAGTGAGACCGTCAGCGGGGCGCGCCGCAGTCCCGTCAGCAAGTGTAACTCACCATTACGGACGGGTATATAGGTGGGGCCGTCGATTGACAGATATGGCTGCACTCAGGCTCGGTGTCGGTGTGCTGGCACTGGTGGTCGGGATCGTCATGCTCGCCGTCCCGCAGAAACTTCTCGAAGCGAACGCCACGATCACCGGCGGCGAGGCACCGCCCCTCGATGGGATCGCCGACTACGTTTTCCGGGCGATCGGCCTCGTGGTCGTCGTGATCGGTCTCGTGATGGCCTACTACAGCGGTTTGATCGCTTGATCGTGATCTCGTGTCTCGAAGGGATAGATTGCTCGCTTGATCGTGATCTCGTGTTCGGACCAATCGATTGATCGATTGACCCGATGGTCGAGATGGGCCCGATCGGTTCGGGCGATCGTTGCTGGCCCCTCTTCACCACCGGACCGTCACCTCGACGGGGATCGCCCGACGGGAATCGCTGCACCGGTGGTCGGTTCGAACGTATCGGTACAGAGAGCAACCACCACGTCGGCGATCGCTGCGGGTGCGACCCACTCTGAGCGGTCGGCATCGGGCATCGCTGCGCGGTTCGCGGGTGTGTCGATCACGGTCGGGAGGATCGTGTTCGCCCGCACGGCGTCCTCTTCGGCGGCGATCGATTCGGTGAGCAGGCGCACGCCGGCCTTCGTCGCCCGGTAGGGCCCGTCGCCCGAACCCCCCGACAGTGACGATTCCGAGGAGACGGTGACGATCGCCCCGCTGGTCTCGCGGAGTGCGCTCAGACAGTGTTTCGCCGCGAGGAACGTCGTCGTCAGGTTGACCTCGAACAGCGTCTCGATGGTCGAAAGATCGGTTTCGGCGACTGGCGTTCCACCCGCCCAGGTGCCCGCGATCGCTGCGAGGGCGTCGAGTCGACCGTGCGCCTCGACGACCGCCTCGACGATCGATGCAACGCGATCCTCGTCGGTGAGATCGCCCTGGTAGAACGCGATGCGTTCGGGGCGATCGAGCAGGAATCCCTCGTCGTCGGGCCCGCGAACGTCGACACCGCAGACGGTCGCGCCAGCGTCGAGAAACGACTCGGCGACGGCACTCCCGAGTGCGCCGCCGACGCCGGTGATCAACACCACTGCGTCGCTCGCCTCACAGGTCGTGTTCATGGTCGTCCCGTGTCCATGGTGTCCAGGCGACTGGTGGCGGTAAAATGGTGGGGGTCGCGTCCTCCCGATCAGCCGTCGGTCTCGAAGACCCGTCGCGAGATTACCGTGCCGTCTTCGGGTGGGTCGCCGTCCGATCGACGGACGAACCGCTTGGCGATCACGTCGACGGCGAACAGCACCGTCGCCCCGATCAGGAGGAGATCACCGGGCAGGCGCGCCCAGAACAGCAACTGGACGAGATCACCGCTGTAGAAGGCCAGCGATCGTGCCGCGGCGTAGGTGTGGGTAAACGCCGTCTGGAGTTGCAGAAAGCCGATCGGGATGTCGCCGACGAGCACCATCCAGACCATCCCAACGTTCCAGCCCCAGAACGCCCGCCGGAGATTCGTCGGATTCCACGCGCCCGGTTCGGTGGTGAATCGGAGCACGTAGGTCGCCATCCCGAGCGCGAGAAAGCCGAAGGCCCCGAACATCGCCGCGTGAGCGTGTCCCACCGTGAGGAAGGTGCCGTGCTCGTAGTAGTTCACCAGCGGGAGGTTGATGAAAAAGCCCAACACGCCCGCGCCGAAGAAGTTCCACGCGCCGCTCGCGACGATGAACATGAACGGCAACCGGTAGGGGAACGACTCGCCCGCCCGCGAGAGCGCGCGGTACTCGCCGATCGCCTCGTAGAGGATGAAGATCAGCGGGATGAACTCCAGCGTCGAGAAGACGCTCCCGATCGGCACCCAGTACTCGGGCAGACCGACCCACCAGTAGTGATGGGAGACGCCGATGACGCCCGACCCCATGACGAACAGCGCCTCGAACATGACCGCTTTCGCCGCGCTCGCCCGCGAGAGCAGGTTCATCGAGACCAGCGACACGCCGATGATCGCGACGACGAAGAACTCGAAGGCACCCTCGACCCACATGTGGACGACCCACCACCGCCAGAAC
>JBDGTN010000001.1:0-5726 GCA_042216835.1 Halococcoides sp. | reverse complement strand
CGGCGTCGCGCTGTTCAACGACGCGGCCTACCACGACGCCCACGACTGCTTCGAGGCCGAGTGGTACGGCTACGGAACGGGCACGACCGAGGCAACATTCCTGCAAGGGATGGTCCAGGTCGCGGCGGGCGCGTACAAGCAGACCCTCGACGCGCCAGAGGGGCGAGAGAGTCTCCTCCAGACCGCACTGGGCTATCTCGACGCCGTGCCGGACGATTATTACGGGGTCGACGTGGCCGCGCTCCGGCGCGACGCCGCGCGGGCAAAACTGGACGGGTCGGCCGTCGCCGACTGGACGATCACACTCGACGGGGCCGTCCCGACCGCCGGGGAGGCCGATTACGCCTTCGCCGACGCAATCGACTGATACTGCCGGACACAAGAAATTGAACACGCTCGTTGTCTGCTCGGGTGAGTACCGTCGTGAATCGCAAAAACACCCACTTGATTGCTCACGGACTTGTGTCCGACAGTATGACTCGCGGAACGAATCGACCGACGATGTCGATTTCGGTGTCGGCGGCGACGAATCCGACGCGAGCCTTTATGCCATCGGCCATCGTCGCTCCGCCCGGCATGAAAGCGTTCGTGATGCGCGAGATTGGCGAGACGGCGATCATCGAGAAAGACCGGCCCGAGGCCGGGCCGATGGACGCGATCGTCCGCCCGACCGAGGGGCTGATCTGCACCTCCGACTGTCATACGGTCCACGGTGCGATCGGCGAGCGCGAAGATCTGACGCTGGGCCACGAGGTCGTCGGCGTCGTCGAAGAGGTCGGCGAGGCCGTCGAACAGTTCCAGTCGGGCGACCGGGTGGCGATCGGCGCGATCACGCCGGACTGGAACTCCGCTGCGGCCCAGCGCGGCCATCCCTCCCAGTCCAACGAGGCACTCGGCGGGTGGAAGTTCGCGAACGTCAAAGACGGCACGTTCGCGGAGTACGTCCACGTCAACGACGCCGACGGCAACATGGCGCCGATTCCCGACGGCGTCACCGACCACGAGGCCGCCTACACCGCGGACATGCTCTCGACGGGCTTTGCCGGCGCAGAAAACGCCGACATCCCGATGGGCGGGACCGTCGCCGTCTTCGCGCAGGGACCCGTCGGGTTGATGGCCACGAAAGGCGCCGAACTGCAAGGTGCGGGCGAGATCATCGCCGTCGAGACCGTCCCCGAGCGAAAAGAACTGGCCCGGGAGTACGGCGCGACCCACGTCGTCGATTTCCAGGAGGTCGACCCTGCCGAGGCAATCATGGACTACACCGACGGCGAGGGCGTCGACGCCGCGATCGAGGCGCTCGGGGCCGACGAGACCTTCCAGGACTGCATCCGCGTCACGAAACCCGGCGGAACGGTCTCGAACGTCGGCTACCACGGCGACGGCGAGTTCCGGAAGATTCCCCGCCTGGAGTGGGGCGTCGGCATGAGCGAGATCGACATCGTCAACGACCTCTGTCCCGGCGGGCGCGTGCGCATCAGTCGCCTGCTGAAACTGCTCGAACAGGGTCGGGTCGACCCGACGAAGATGACCACCCACGAGTTCGAGTTTAGCGAGATTCAGGAGGCCTTCGAGATGATGGAGACCAAAGACGACGGGATGATCAAGCCGCTGATTCACTTTTAGGGAGACCGTTTATGGTCTCCTGCGTGGCCGAACTAGGCAGTCACGTTCGGGGATTCCCGGATCGAAAACGCCACGCCGGGCCATCGGAGCATCACTCGAACGGCTATCCCCACCCGAGCCCTCGGGCCGTGGCGGTGACAGCGTACCCGCCGCACTCAGACACGTCGTGTCGCTCGACCGGGGCCCTCAGATCGGACCCGAACCGGGCGCTCGCTGGGTGGCAGTCATACTGTCGGACACAAGTCCGTGAGCAATCAAGTGGGTGTTTTTGCGATTCACGACGGTACTCACCCGAGCAGACAACGAGCGTGTTCAATTTCTTGTGTCCGGCAGTATCAGTCGCGGCCCCGCCAGTCTCGGAACTGGCCAGCGATCGCCGCGAGCGCGCGTCAGTCCGCCCTCGATCGAGGGGGCGTCCGTCCTCCCGCAGTTCGGATCGTGGCCGTTCGCGTTCACCCGGATCGACGCGGTCTACGTCTGGACGCGGGGCGGCTACCAGGTCGGACGCGATCCCGACGACTATCCGCTCTTTGTTGCCGTTCGGGAGGCCGATCACGACGAGTGGGCGGCCTTCTTCGAGTCGTTCGGGATTCCGACCGCCCGGGAGCGTCAGCCCAGAGCGGACCTCGACGGCCCGATACAGGTCGTGCTCGAACCGCGCGAGTCGCTGGACGTCGACTCCGTCGAGGGATCGCCGGTCATTCCCAGATCCGAGACGATCGAGTACATGCGCGAGCACTCCGTGCAGTTCCAGTCGGCGCTCGCGATGCTCGATCGGATGTACGAGGACCTGGATCTCGGGGTCGCGTGCCGCGAATAGCGCGAGTGGGGTTGAGGTCCGACTCGGGGGACGCCGTCCAGTCACCCGGAGCGTACACCGGGACGGACGGACCCAGGCCACGTCGACGAACGACGAATATTTGTGTTACCGCCGAAATGTCCCTCATATATCACAATACCCATGCCACTCTTTTTCACCGGACCCGAAGACGACGAGTGGACGACGTTCGTGGTTGTGCTGTCGTTTGCCGCAATAGCGACGCTCGGAGTGACAGTATTTCTCGGGTACTCCGCCTTCAGTGCCTCCCCAGAGACGACCGACCCCATCGTGGCCGTCCTTTTCGGCGTCGCCCTGACGGCCATCGTGGTCATCGGCGCGGAACTGTGGGCCGTGTCACCACTCCCCGGAAAGACGCACCCGCTGTACGCCAACGAAGCCGACGGCGAGAACCGGACGCTGTACGTGGGCGGACTGGCGATGGCCGCGCTCATGATGTTCGGCGTGGCCGCGCTCCGCATCTATCTTCAGTTCGTCGCCCAGACCGGACCAATGCAGACCCTGATGGCCGTCAATATCGGCGTCTCCCTCGCTGCCGGCACGGTCCTCACCGCGAGAGTGCTGAATGTGCTCTATCGGTCGTCGCCGAGTGAGGGACGGACAGGTGTTCGTTCGACCGAGCAGTGAGGAGAGCACCGACATCCAATGACCGACGACCGACAGCGAGACGCTCGTCCATCCCAGGCCCACGACCGACAGAGGGCCCCGGACAGATCGAAATCGGTATCGAGTCACGCCGACGGCTGACAGCGAGATCCCATGTGTTTTTCTGCCACTGTGAAGACGTTACGCACACCACTCGGAACGATCATGTCTCTGTTTTCCAATGGAGTCGAAGACGACGACCGGACGACGCTAGCGCTGTCGGTTGCCGCCGTAATCTCATTCGGAGTAACCCTCTTTCTTGGAGACTACATCTTCAATACCCACCCTGAGACGACCGACCCCCCACTGGCCATGCTCTTCGGCGTCACTCTCATCGCCACGATAGTGCTCGGTATAGGAGTGTGGGCCGTGTCACCAATCCCTGGACGGACGCTACCGCTGTTTGCCTTCGAGGCCGAAGACAACCGGTGGAGGGTGCCTGCGTTCCTACTGGCAATGGGCGCTCTCGTGATGCTCGGAACGGCAGCGTATGGCATCAATAGTCAGTTTGTTGCTCGACCCGGGCCAACCGATACGCTGTCGCTCGTCAACATCGGTCTTCAACTCGGTGCCGGCACGGTAATCGGCGCGAGAGCTCTGATAATAGTGTACTATTCGTAGCCGATAGATGGGGGTTCGATACTCGCGCACGTGCCCGGCGGTGAGTCAATTCAAAAACCGGGCGACCTGGGCCGGTATTGGTCGTCCCACACGTTGCCGACCACGCGCTCGACGGCCCGAACCTCGCCGCCCGATGCCGCGGAAAGGAACGAATTCCCGAAGGTGAAAGTGTGTGGGAAGCCAACGAGGAGCCGATCACCCGGCGATGACCACTCGAACGCTGACCAGAATCCCACTGATTCGATCCGAAGACAGACGATCGACCACGATGATCGTGTCGAACGCCATCGCGTCAGTGCTGATGCTTGCAGTCGGGCTCTACAGGCTCTATCACGGTATGATCGTGGAGACACTGCAGTCGGGTGGATGGATCTCGCTCGCGTACGTCGCCTGCGGACTGTTCCTGGGGGCGCTGGCAGTCAGAGACACCGTCGATCGGCTGAAACGGTAACGTGTCACACCGCCCGGAACAGCACCATGACGTCCTGCAGATTGACGGTATCGTCGTCGTTGTAGTCGTAGGCGGTGGCGTGCTCGGTGACGGGAGGTTCGTTCTGGTGCTGGAACAGTTCGGCGACGTCGTCGAAGTCGACCCGGCCATTGGCGTTGATGTTCTCGAAGTGGCCGTCGCCGTCGTGGTCCTGCGGCACGCGATCCTCGACGATGGGCGCGAGTTCCGCGACCGGAAGCGTCGCCGACTCGACGCGCGGTGCCACACTGTCGCCCGATTCGGTGTCGAACTCCTCGACGGAGGCATCGATTCGGACCTCGCCAGCGGACCGACCGCTCAGCGTGACCGTTCCGAAATCGATGTCGGTCGCGCCAGACTGGATGCGATCCTCCGTGTCGGCGACTTTCAGCCGGACCGACGAGCCGTCATCGGCAATGTATGGCGTTTCGGTGACGCCGAACGCGTCGGGATAGCTCGCGTCGGTGATCGTCGCCACCGACGGATCGGAACTGGTCACGTCGAGGGTATAGCCAGTCAGGCCCGCGGGGGCCTCGTCGAGCACGAGCGCCACCTCGGTCTGGCCGCCGACCGCGATCCGCTCGGAGACCGGCGTCACGGTGATCGTCTGGTCCTGGGGGGTTGCCATCCCAGGTCGTCGACCAGTCCTGATCGGGATACTCGACGACCACCGACTCGGGGCGCTCATCGAGGTCCAGTTCCAGATCCCACGCCACGGGGTCGGTCATCATCGGACAGCCGTATCTGACGTCGACATCCGTGAGAGCGACGGTGATCGTTCCGTCCTCGACCGCCAGACGATCGAGAGCGAGCATCTGGCACGGGGTGGGCAACATATACGCTCCCGATATCGACAGCGTCGGATCGGGGTCAGACCCCGAAAAGCTGACCCTGGCACTCGGTGGTGTCGCGTCGGGCTCGCCGCTGACGTCGAACGCCCGGACGCCGACGCCGTCGGGGGCCGCCTGCGTCGTCACCTCGATCGTCGCCTGTTCGGATCGTTCGTCCTCGCTATCGACCGCCGCGACACCGATGGTGTACGACGAATCGGGCTGAAGACCGGCGACGGTGGCCTCGGTGTCCCCGGCGCTGTGGCTCTTTTCGCCGCCCTCGAAAATGGAGTAGCGATCGACGGACTCGGCTGTCTTTGGCGCGTCCCACGTGATTTCGACCGCCGTGAGGCCACGATTCGACACGGAGAGGTTCGTCGGGGCCGGCGGCGGTGTCAGCGCCGCAGTCTCGACAGTCGTGTAGGCCTTTGCCTCGACGACCATGCGCTCGGTCACCTCGGCGTGCACCACGACGAAGTATTCCGTTTCCGGAGCGAGTCCCTCGATGGTCGCCGCTGGCGCGGAGAAGTCCTCGATGACCACGTCGCCGCGGAACTGGATAGCACCGTCCTCGATCGGATTGAGGCTGACGCCGTAATGGGAGAACTCGGCCGGTCGTGGCGCGTCCCACGACAGCGTCGCCGACTCCGTCCCGGTAGCCACTACCTCGACGTTCGTGGGTTTCCCGACGGCATCG
>JBDGTN010000068.1:0-5739 GCA_042216835.1 Halococcoides sp. | reverse complement strand
GTTTCAGACGGACCCCTTGTGGGGTTGAAGGAAGCAGTTGGCCCCAACCCAGCCGTCAGAGATCGCATTAGTTTCAGATGGATCCCCTGTTGATCTGACCCAAACGCCCTCACGACGGGTTCCACAGCGTTTCACGACGCCCCAGAGAAATCGCATCGGTTTCTCTGTTCGACTCGAATCGTTTTAGATCCTGTCGAGTCATCGCTCACCCATGGTCGACCGATCAGCGGTCGTGTCCTCGTCGACGTTCCGCCCGGAGGTGATCTGAATGCCCACCGGGACCGACATGAAATACGCCGTGACGGCCTTCCCGGGCAAGGGACTGACCTACAGTGAGTGGCACGCCGCGGTGCTGGGGCTGATCGGCGTCTTCGCTGGCGCGGGCGTCCCGCTGGGCTATCAGACGGTCGTCGGCCTCGGGACGCTCGCGCTGCTGGGGCTGATTTTCGCCCTCCGGATCGCGCCGTCCCACCTCCCGGTGGCCGGTCGCCTCGTCCGCCGCGAGCCCTGGTATTTCACGACCGTGTACGTCCTCACGGCGACGGCGGGCTACGCTGCCCTGTCGGTGATGGGATAGCCGAGGGGTTGAACCGTGGCCCGCCCGTTCGACCCGCATGGATCGTGGCGATGCCGATCCGATCACGCTGTACCGGTTGCAGGCGTGTCCATTTTGCGAGCGCGTCGTGCGCACGCTTGAGGAGTACGACCTGCCATATCGGTCGCGGTTCGTCCGCCCGCTACACTCGAAACGCGACGCCGTCAAGCGCCTGACCGGGGCGCGGACGGTCCCGGCCATCATCGACCCCGCGACCGGCGTCCGGATGGCCGAGAGCGAAAACATCGTGACCTATCTCGATCGGACCTACGGGGCGGAGGTGTCGGCCTGATGGAACTCCCCTTCGACGTGGTCGATCTGGGACCGGCGGATGCGCCCGCAGTGGGCGAGCAGGCCCCCGATTTCACCCGCCCGCTCGTCGGCCCCGAGTACTGGGAGGACACCGCGCTGTCCACGCTCATCGCCGAGGGCCCGGTACTCTTGGTGTTCATGCCGATGCCCGGATCGTTCCCCGCGACCTACATCTGCTCGGAGATCGCCGACCGCGACTGGACCGAGGCGATCCAGGTCGTCGGCGTTTCGATCGGGACGCCCTATGCCACGGCCGATCTGCTCGACACACACGACCTCGACGCGCGCATCTACAGCGATCCCGCGAACGATGTCGCCGAGCAGTATGGCCTCGCTCACGACCTCGACGGCATGACAGGAGTCAGCGAACCCCGGCCGGCGGCGGTGCTGGTCGACGAGAGCGGCGTCGTCCGGGACACCTGGGTCGCGACCGAGTGGCCCGAATTCCCCGCCTACGACGACATCGAGGCGGCGATCGCCGACGTCTAGAGATCGATCGCCGAGAGGGACTCCGTACGGCCGCAGTACGGACACTGGAAGTCTCCGACGCCCACGTCGTCGGGCATCTGATAGGTGTAGTGGAACTCGGCCATGTCGAGATGGCAGTCCTCGGCCTCGCAGACGACCTCGAGCGTCTCGGGCATGCATCGATGGTCGATCCCCAGGGCATTAAATTGGGGGCCGATGGGTGTGACCCGGGCCGTCGTGGATTCGAGGCTGGCACATTGGTTCCCCATCGCGACGACACCGGTCACGGACCGGGACGGGCGACCTGCCGGAGCGGCCGAAGGTTTAGGTATCTCGCGGGGGTCGTCCAATCTGTCATGGTTTCGACGGGCGACGACGCACCGACGTTCACCGCGACGTACAGGGGCAGTGACCACGAGACGTTCGATCTGGCCGATCAGGTGGGCGGCGGGCCGGTCGTGCTCGCCTTTTTCCCCGGGGCATTCACGCCACCGTGTTCCAACGAGATGGTCGCACTCCAGGAACATGTCGATCGGTTCGAGGCGGCGGGAGCGACGCTGTTCGGGGTCAGCGCCGATTCCGCCTTTTCGCTGGGTGCGTTCGCCGAAGAGTACGACCTGACCTTCGATCTCGTCAGCGACATGGCCGGCGACGCCATCGAGGCCTATGACCTCACGATCGACATTCCGGACCTGGGCCTGTACGGGATCGCCAATCGCGCCGTGTTCGTGATCGACAGCACGGGCGTGGTCACCTACGACTGGGTGGCCGACGATCCGACGACCGAACCCGACTACGAGGCGGTCCTCTCGGCCGTCGAGGCGAGCGAGTAACCGCGCTCACACCACGCCCATCTCGGAGAGTCGCTCGGGCAGATAGGTGTCGGTCACGAAGTCCAGTCCGTAGGAGGCGAGTGCCTGCTGTTCGGACTTCTTGTCGATCTCGAGCTGGAGTTCGATCTGTTCGGTCCAGTAGTCGCTCTGGAAGCGGGGGTCCTCGAGTTCGCTTTCGAGGGCGTTCACGTCCGAGTCGCTCAGCGGATCGGTCGGCAGGTCGTACTCGACGATGTCCTCGGGCTGGACGCCGACGAAGCGGGCGTCCGGCGTCGCCAGGTGCTTCGAGAGGTGGGCGGACTTGATCGAGCCATAGGCGACCGACCCGTAGATGCGATACGACCAGGGGTCACCGTCTGTGAAGACCACGACCTCGAGTCCGAGTTCGTCGTGCAGACGCTTGGTCAGCCGCCGGGTCGCCCGTGCTGGCTGGCCACCGAGATGAACGACCAGGGCATCGTACTCGTCGTCGAAGCCGTTTTCGACCAGGCGATCGCGCATGCCACCGGTCTCCACGCAGAGGACGAATGCGGCGTCGTTGTCGAGAAACTCGATCGTGTCGGGATCGTTGGGAATCTGATAGCCGCCCTGGCCCACGTCCTCCTGACAGTGAATCTCCCGGTCGCCACGATTGGTCTGCTCGCGAAGCCGCAGCGGGCCCATCACCTTCGCGCCAGATTCCTCGGGGCGCATGTGGAACTCCTCGCGACGCACGTCCGAGACGATCTCGAGATCCTCGATCAACTGGTTGGACTCGTCCTGGGAGTTGAACTGCGCGGGGTCGAGGTCCCAGGATTCGCTGAGATAGTAGAGTTCACGCAACGTCGAGGAGCGATCCTGTTCGAGTTGATCGGCGAGGAAGTCGATCGTGTAGATGAGCTTCAGCAGCTTCTGTGCGCCACCGACCGACTTCGCGGACCGAATCGTCGTGCGATCGCCGTAGACCCAGACCCGCTCCTCGTCGTCGTACTCGATGTTGGTTTTCGTCCGGGTTGGAAGTTCCATCGTGGGCACATCGCCCGAATCGAACTGGTCGTAGAACTGATCGGCGAGCGCGAGGAGGCGCTCGCGGGCGCTGCCGTCCGGTGGGGTTGTACTCGACATTGTCAGTCGTCCAGTGTGAGGCGTTCGTCGGCGATGCCGTCGACGGACCCGTCGATCGTCGCCGGGCCGTCCACGCGGTATTCGAGCGATGCAGCCTCGCCATCGGCGACCGTCGGCGTCCACTTGAGATGGACTTCGCCGTCGAGATCGACCGTCCGGGCGTCGCCCTCGGTGACCTCGACCGCCACGGCGTCGTCCTCGGGCACGACCATCTCGGTCACGTCCAGATCGGCGTTTCGGGTGCCGTTGTTCTCGACGGTCAGCGTCACCAGATCGCCGTCGCGCTCGCGCGTGAGGAGCACGTTATTCATGATGCGCGCGAGCGTGTCCTCGATGGCGAGTTCGGGCCGGCCGGTCATCCCCTCGAGTTTGGTCGCCATCGCGGGCAAAATCGTCGCGAGTTGATCGCGTTTCTCGCGGCGTTGCTGACGGGAGCGCCGCTCCTTGAGGAAACTCTTCAGCTCGCGGGCGGCCTCGCGCACGGCGAGTTCGATCTCGTCTTCGATCTCGGGCAGGTTCGCGATCGCGTCCTTGGACTCGCTCGTAAAGGGCACGTTCGTCGAGGCGACGTGGACGAGCACGACCGCGGGGCCCTGGGGCATCCCGCTCCCGCCGGGCTGGCTGAGTTCGTAGTTCCGCCAGTTGATCGACCGTACTACGTCGGTCGTCGCACACGCCCCGCGCTGGTAGACCAGGGGGACGCGATTGGCGTACCGCATGAGATCGATCTCGCCGTCCTCGTCGAGGTCGCCGCCGTAGGCGATGCCCGCCTCGACGACGAAGGGGTCGCCGCCGTGGACCGCGGCGTCGCGCGTGCTCGCGGCATAGAAGTCCGCGTCGACCTCCTTGCGCAGGCCGGCCTCGATCAACTCGGCGGTGATCGGCGACAGGCAGTCGGTGGGCGGTGCGATGATGTCGGTCTCGCGCATGCCCTCCAGCAGCGCCGCCGCAGCGTCCCGATCCGCGGCGAGGTCGGCGACGGCGGGCGGGTCGTCCGGGACCGTCCGGGCGGCGTCCCACAGCGCAGCCACGGCGTTCTCGCGGGCGGTGTCGCCGATGGTCGCGTCGTCGTACTCTTCGGTGCCGTCGGCGGCCGCACCGACCAACTCGGCCAGTTCGTCGCGGGTCACCCGACAGCGCTCGTCGTCCAGCCGGGCGATCCGGCCGGCGAGGCGGTCGGCCCACCCCTCGATCGTCGCCTCGTCCTTGCGCGAACTCGTCGCATCGTCGAGCAACCCGAAGAGGTCGCCACGCAGGCGCTCGCGGATCTCGTCGTCGGTCTCGCCACCGAGGATCGCCTGCCAGATCGCGTCGTGGGCGTTCTGGCGAACCGTCCCGCCGAAGGTCACGTCGAACTCGCTTTCGACGGAATCGCTGGCCTCCTCGACGATCGCCCACACCTCGTGGTGGGCGAGTCGATCGCGCTCGCGAACCGCCTCGACCACGCGGTCGGCAAACGCCCGCGTCGGGTCCCGGCCCTTGTTCGAGACCGCGCCGCGGATCGCGGCCGCGAGGTCGCGCTCGTGGGCCCCCGGTGGCGTCCAGGCGAGTTCCCGGCCGTACCACCGATCGCGGACCGAATCGGCGACGCTGTCGGCAGTCTTGCGGCCCACCCTGGTGAACTCCTCCTGGAGAAGGCCCGACAGCGAATAGGAGTCGGTGTCCTCGAGCATTTTGATGAGGGTGCCCAGTTCGACGCCGTGGGGATGGGGCCGGATCTCGCTGGTCTCGGCGGGCAACTCGTCGGTCGCCCGCTCGAAGGTCATCTCGGCATCTGGCTCGCGGAGTTCCAGGCGGGCATGGGGGTTGACGACCGCGGTGTGGGTGATGTAGTCGTGCAACTGCGAGCGAGCGCGCATGTTCGCCTCCAGATCGATCTCGATGCGCGTGCCGTGGGGGCGATCCCAGGTGGTCGTCTCCTCGCGGTCGATCGATGGCTCGTTGGTGTCGGTGTCGATGGTCACCTCGAAGTATTTGGCCGACCCGTTGCCCGTCCTGGAGGTGATCCGGGCGGGCTTGCCGCTGGTCAACTGGGCGTACAGGACGGCTGCGCTGATTCCGATACCTTGTTGTCCGCGAGACTGCTCACGAGAGTGAAATCTACTCCCGTACAACAGTTTCCCGAAGACCTTGGGAATCTCCTCGCTCGTGATGCCGGGCCCGTTGTCCTCGACGACGATCCGGTAGTAGTCGCCGCTCTCGGCAATTTCGACGTAGATGTCCGGGAGAATTTTGGCCTCCTGGCAGGCGTCGAGTGCGTTGTCGACGGCCTCTTTGACGACGGTCACGAGTGCTCGGGCCCCCGAGTCAAACCCGAGCATGTGCTTGTTCTTCTCGAAGAACTCGGCGATGGAGATCTCTCGCTGGCCCTCGGCGAGGTCTTCGGCGATCGCCCCATCGCCGAGGGTCGACTGCCTCGACATGACC
>JBDGTN010000015.1:0-5740 GCA_042216835.1 Halococcoides sp. | reverse complement strand
TCCAGATCGCTCATCGCGTCGCCGCGGGCGTCCTGGTCGATCCGCATCGAACAGAACTCCGCGCCGCACATCGAGCAGTACCGGGCGTCCTTGTAGTTGTCCTCGGGGAGGGTCTGGTCGTGGTACTCGCGGGCACGGTCGGGATCGAGCGCCAACTCGAACTGGCGTCGCCAGTCGAAGTCGTATCGCGCTGCGGAGATGGCGTCGTCCCAGTCCCGGGCCCCGGGCTTGCCGGCGGCCACGTCGCCGGCGTGGGCCGCGATCCGGTAGGCCGCCAGTCCGTCTCGCACGTCCTCCTCGTCGGGCAACCCGAGGTGCTCTTTGGGCGTGACATAGCACAGCATCGCCGCACCGTGCCGGGCCGCCTCGGTCGCGCCGATGGCGCTCGTAACGTGATCGTAGCCCGGCGCGACATCGGTCACCAGCGGCCCGAGCAGGTAGTAGGGCGCGCCGTCACAGATCTCGCGCTGGCGATCCAAGTGGTCGCCGATCTGATCGAGCGGCATGTGCCCCGGCCCCTCGACCATCACCTGGACGCCGTGCTCGCGTGCCACCTCGGTCAACTCGCCGAGCGTCTTCAGTTCGGCCAGCTGGGCCTCGTCGTTGGCGTCGGCGATCGATCCGGGTCGGAGGCCATCGCCCAGCGAGAATGTCACGTCGTGGTCGGCGAAGATCTTACAGATCTCATCGAAATGCGCGTACAGCGGGTTCTGGGCGTCGTGGGCCTCCATCCACTCCGCCATGATCGACCCGCCGCGGGAGACGATGCCGGTCACCCGGCCGTCGGTTTTCGGGAGGTGTTCCCGGAGGACGCCCGCGTGAATGGTCTGGTAGTCGACGCCCTGCTCGGCCTGTTTTTCGATCACGTCCAGCAGGAGATCGACGGTGATCGCCTCGGGACTGCCCGCCCGCTTGACGGCCTCGTAGATCGGAACGGTCCCGATCGGGACCGGCGAGTGCTCGACGTGAGCGGTCCGGATGTCGTCGAGGTTCGCCCCCGTCGAGAGGTCCATGACGGTATCGGCTCCGTACTCGATCGCCGTATGCAACTTCTCGCGTTCGGTCTCGTAATCGCTGGTGGTCTCGCTGGTCCCGATGTTGGCGTTGATCTTCGTGCCGAAGTCCGCACCGATGATCATCGGATCCAGCGCCTCGTGAGCGTGATTGGCTGGAATGACGGCCTCGCCGGCGGCGACTTTCTCGCGGACGAACGCGGGATCGCGTCGTTCGCGCTCGGCGACGCGCTCGATCGCCGGCGTCACCTCGCCATCACGGGCCCGCTGGAGCTGGGTTCGTGCCATGAATAAGCCGTTTATATTACGGCATAATAATAGTGGCGATCGCTGCGTCTCGGACGAACCGGCGGAATAGACCTCGAACTGAGCCGGGAATCGACCGGACAGGCGGACGAACGCGAACGAGGAGAGGAGAGAACTGCGCCGTGGCGGTCGCCGCGGTCGGAAGTCCGACCGATCGTCGCAGAGCGCGACGACTGTCGAATGCGATAATCGGCAGGGTCAATTTAAGTAACTGACCGCCGACGGTCCGATCGTCAGATGGTACCACACCCCTCCGCCGGTCGGACGGGGCCGGTCGGTCGGATACGATCGGTGTTTTCGGACGTTCGAGCGGTGCTCGGATCGGGACCGGGTGATCCCGGCCCGTACCGATCGGGCGACCACGGCCCGTTGGTGAGTGCCGACGATATCGAGGGACGGGAAATCGACCGATACTGGTTGCGCCCGCCGTACTCCTTTGCAGTCATCACGTACGAATCCCGGCGTGACGAACACCACTATCACGTCGTCGAACCCGGTCTCGATTCACGCGAGGCTGAACTGCTCGACCGGGCGATGACGGATGTCCGCTCGCCACTCCTCTACCGGTCCAGCGTTGATGAGGATGCAGAAAGCGCGCTCCGGGCCGAGCTGTTCGATCGTCTCGACGAGTACGGCGTCGATATCGACCCGGCCTCGGCGTTTCGCATCTACTACTACCTTCACCGTGATTTTCTGGGCTACGGCAAGATCGATCCGTTGCTGGCAGACCCGAACGTCGAGGACATCTCGGCGGACGGTGCGGGGGTTCCGATCTACGTCTACCACGACGACTACGACGACGTGGCGACGAACGTGGTCTACGACGCCGATGGCCTCCAGACCGTCGTCGTCCGCCTCGCCCAGCGGTCGGGCCGACACGTCAGCGTCTCCGATCCGGTCGTCTCGACGACACTCCCGGACGGGTCGCGGATCGAACTCGCCTACGGGACCGAAGTGACGCCACGGGGATCGGCCTTCACCATTCGGAAGTACGCCGACGATCCGTTCACGCCGATCGACCTGCTGGACTCGGGGACGGTCGATCTGGAGATGCTGGCCTTCCTCTGGCTGGCGATCGAGCACAACAAGTCGATTCTGATCGCGGGGGGCACCGCCGCTGGCAAGACCACGACGATGAACGCGCTCTCGATGTTCGTCCCGCCGGGATCGAAGGTGCTTACCATCGAAGACACCCGTGAACTCTCCCTGTATCACGAGAACTGGCTCTCGGCGGTCACCCGCGATCGGATCGCCGACGAGGAGACCGTGACGATGTACGACCTTCTGCGGTCGGCACTTCGGCACCGCCCCGAATACATCATCGTCGGCGAGGTCCGCGGCGAGGAGGCCATCACGCTCTTCCAGGCGATGAATACCGGACACACGACGTTCTCGACGATTCACGCCGACTCGGTCCAGATGACGATCAATCGGCTCGAAAACGAACCGATCAACGTCCCGCGGGCGATGGTGGCAAGCCTCGATCTGCTCTGTGTGCAGGTGCTCACCCGGCGAGACGACGAGCGCGTCCGCCGGATCCGGACGCTTGCCGAGATCGAGGGCATCGACCGTCGGACCGGCGATATCGACTACACCGAGTCCTTCCAGTACGACGGGAGCACGGACAGCTTCGAGCGCACCATCACGGGCCTGATCGACGAGATCGTCGACGAACGGGGCTGGTCCCGATCGCGCGTGCTCGACGAATTGCGCCAGCGGTCGCGGTATCTCGACGCGCTCCAGCGGCGCGGCGTCGACGACTATCGTCGCTTCACCGCCCGGATCAACGAGTACTACGCCGATCGGGAGGCCGCCCTCCAGTCGCTCACGGCTCTCGGGGAGCGCGATCGCTGACCATGCTGGCGGTGGGTTACGCGCCGCTGGTGGTCGCGATCGCGTTCGCTGGCGTGGTCCTCGCGCGGTCGCGGATTCCCTCCGTCGATCGGCGTCTGACCCGTGCGGCGCTGGTTTTGGGGCTCGCCGTGCCCGACCGACCGGATCGCCGCCGTCTTCTCGGCGCCGCGGCCATTCCGACGACCTACCGGATTTACGCCGCCGAAACCTGGTTGCTTTCGGCTATCGCGGCCATGATCGCTGGCGTCGTCGGCGTCTATCTGGTGGGCTGGCTCCTGGCCGGGACGCCCGTCGTTGTCGTCGTCCTGTCGATCATTCCATCGCTCGTGACCGCCGCGGTCAGCGATCAGCCCATCACGCTGAGCGTCACGACCCTCAATCTGCTCGCCATCGAGATGGCCGGGGGGTTCGGCGCAGCGGGACTGGCCGCCGTCGGCACGTATCTGTGGCGGTGGCAGCGACTTCAGAACCTGGCGATCGAGCGCCGTCGCGCGATCGACGCCGCGCTCCCGCGGACGGTCGCGTTCATGTATGCGCTCACACGGGGCGGCACGTCGGTGACTGAGGCGATGGAGACCATCGGCCGCAATCGGTCGATTCACGGGGCAGCGGCCGAGGAAATCGGCGTTGCCGTCCGGGAGATGGAGTTGTTCGGATCGGACGTGGTGACCGCGACCCAGCGGATGGCCTCTCGATCGCCGAGCGAACGCTTCCGGACGTTCGGCGAGAACTTCGCGAGCGTCCTCCGGAGCGGTCGGAGCCTCTCGGCGTTCTTTCGCGAGCAGTACCAGCAGTTTCGTGAGGGTGCGGCCGATCGACAGGCCGAACGCCTCGACCGTCTCGCGACGGTGGCCGAAGCGTACGTGACCATCCTCGTCGCTGGCGTGCTCTTTTTGGTCACGATCTTGCTCGTCATGGGGCTGACCGTCTCCGAGACACTCGGCGTGGTCCGCGCAATCGTCTATCTGGTGATTCCGCTGGGGAATGCCATCGTGATCGTCTATCTCGATCAATCGCTCCAGGGAATCGAGGTGGCGGGATCGATCCGTGATCGGCCCGCGGTGACCGACGGATCCACCGAACGGCCGGGACCAGACGATCGCGCGGCCCCCGAGACACGGCGACGACTCGCGATCGCCGATCGCGTGCGGCGACTTCGATCGGTGCTCTCGAATCCGGTTGGGACGGCGGTGACCAGACCGAGCGCGAGTGTCGTTCTCACAATCCCGATCGCCGCCCTGGTCGTGGGATACGTGATTCTCGGCCTCGATCTCTCTGTGAGGCCCGTGTACGTCCTCGACGACGCGTTCGTCTGGGCCACCCTGATCGTCATCGTTCCCTACGGCGTCCTCCGGGCGCTGTATCGGAGACGGGTGCGCCGAATCGAGGCCGCAGTCCCGGACCTGCTCGACCGACTCGCGAGTCTGAACGAGGCCGGACTGTCGATGGTCGAATCGATCGAACGCGTCCGTGACAGCGATCTCGGTGCGCTCGGATCCGAGGTCGACGCGCTCTGGCGAGATATTCAACTCGGCGCGACGGTCGCCGAGGCGATCGACCGCTTCCAGGCGCGCATCGGGACGCCGACGATCGACCGCGTGATGGCGCTCGTGACCCACGCCCATCACGCGAGCGGGGCGGTCGGCCCGGTCCTCAGGATCGCGGCCGACGACGTGCGGTCGTCGCTCCGCCTCCGCCGACAGCGCCGCCAGGAGATGCTCACGTACCTGATCGTCATCTACGTCTCGTTTGCCGTGTTCGTCCTCGTCGCACTGGTCGTTCGGCTCGTCTTGATCCCCAGTCTGCCCGAGTCCGGGACCGTCACCGCCGGAGCGGACCTCGCGAGTGGATCGCTACTCGGTCGGATCGGCACCGTCAATCGGGCGGCGTACGCGCTCACCCTCACACATGCCGTGTTGATTCAGGCGGCCTGTTCGGGCGTCGTCGCCGGCCAACTCGGCGAGGGCCGGGTCGCCGATGGACTGAAACACGCGGCGATCATGATTGCCGCGGCGTACCTGATCGTGGCGCTCGTGACCGGGCCAGTCGCCACGATCGCACTCGGATCGACATCGACCACAGCGATCGAGGTCGACGCCGCGATGCTCTCGAACGGGGGGTATCTCGTCGTCCACGCCGACGGGCCCGACGGGCCGGTCGTCGGTCGGACGGACTATCTCGCGCCAGGGACGCACGGGGATCTCACCATCGCGGTGGATCGACCCGCGTCCGATCTGACGATCGTTGCCCACCGCGATGTCGACGGCGACCGGCAGTTTTCCGGGGCCGATTCTCCGTATCCCGACGGTCCCGGTCGACAATCGATCGCGATCTGACGCGAATCGAACGGATTTTTGGGGTCGGACGTGGAGCAACGATCGGGACGCGTGGCCTAGTGGACAGGGCGAGAGGTTCCTAACCTCTCGATCGCGGGTTCGAATCCCGCCGCGTCCGTGCAGCGACCGAAGCGAGCGAACCGACCCGGCTGAATCGAACCCAGGGAAGGAAGCGAGCAGCGCGAGCGGACTGACCGTGGTCCGAATCCCGCCGCGTCCGTGCAGCGACCG
>JBDGTN010000115.1:0-5796 GCA_042216835.1 Halococcoides sp. | reverse complement strand
TCGATTCAGTGGTGAGCAACACCCACTGAATCGGATCGTCCGCCTCACTGACTTCGTCAACCCTCACGGCATTGACCTCAACTGACCCCTCCTGTCCAGGATTGTTTTTCGGCGCCCGCACCTCGCACGTCCCTGCTGTAATTGACACTTCTGCCGTCCTGGCTTCTCGGCCTCCTCCCTGTTGTATCTCAATTGAGTCGCGACCTCGCTCGGCGAGGTCGCTACTCCACTCGAACAGTTTGCCAGTATCGCCCTCTTCTGTCCAGATACGCCGGTTTTGGTTGGCTCGGACGACAAACCCAGCGTTATCATGCTCTCTGCCAAGTTCTTCGAACAACGAGAATGCATCGCCACCTCGGTCGTGGACAAAAATCGGGCGCACATCTTCAGGAACCCATTCAAGCGTTTCTCTGTCTCCACGGAGCCATTTCTCGTATTGGGAGTCAACCTGAATTGGGTCGTCTTTGCCGTTTGTGATGTAATCGGTGTCGGCCTGTTGATCCTCGACCAGCACCTGCTGGTCGATGATCCCGGTCATTTGTTGCGTATCAGGGCGTATACCAACCGATGAATGAAGTTTGACGCCTCCAACATCAATATCTGAGGAGCTAATATCGCCGAGCCCTTCCTTTCCGGGGTGGCGAGGGAAGGTGAGGTACGTCGTGTCGGAGACGACCAAGAGCTCGTCTCCGCCACTCACTCGCGATTGCTGTGCTTGTCTGTGAGCAGAGATGACCTCACTAGGGTCCACACTGTCATTATCGCAAAATCGGTATGTAGCCTTTGTGGATGCCCAGTCTTCGCAGGCACCGGGGATGGACTCGGTAGGCGAACTGCCGAGTTCATCCCCAATCTGTACCAGACGATCAGTGAGACGCTTATCTCCAAAATCGGCTGATCGGAACTCCGTTCGAATCCAGCCCGAAACGTCCATATCACGCAATTGTCCATCTTCGTCAACTTCTGGCCGCCAGCCCCGTGAACAGCGCCCCATCTTCCAGTCTCAGCTTGTCAACGCCGCCGTTAGTACTTGTGGGTAAGAGACAGGGCTAAACACGTACGGGGGAAGAAACACCCATGAGACCGTTTCCCCATCCAAAATCGACCGATAGCAGCGGCCACCGTCCATCGTTTGGTTGAACTCCACCACACTCAAGACTCCGAAACAGCACCAAAATCGCAATTCCGTCGGTAGAGAAGTCTCAGACTGCGATATCGTCGGCCACGAATCCCACAGGATCTGGATGGGCCCTGGCGGATTCGAACCTCGGTCACTCCGCGCTGACGCGCTCCGTTCCCTGGTTCGAACCGCGGGCCATCTCCCTCGCTACGCTCGGTCGATGGGCCCTGGCGGATTCGAACCACCGACCACTCGGTGTCCCAGTCCGCCGCGATGCGGCGAACCTATGAGCCGAGCGCTCTCACCGGACTGAGCTAAGGGCCCTACCGGCGATTCGACCCGATTACCTTTGAGGATACCGACTCGACGCCGCCGCCAGGGCTCGAACCTGGGACTACCTCGTTAACAGCGAGGTGCTCTACCAGCTGAGCTACGGCGGCGTGCAGTCACCGATATTCGGCACGCGAAAAAGGGGCTTTCGTTTTGCGACCGACACGCTTTCGGGGCCGGCCGCCCCCGGCGACGTATGGACGAAGCGGTTCGTGACGTACTCCAGACCGTTCGCGAGCGGGTCCAGCCGGATCCCGACGAGCGCGAGCGGCTTCGGAGTGTCCGCGATTCGATCGTCGAGCGCACCCGGGCAGCGCTCGCCGAGCGATCAGTCGGGGGAGATGTCGTGCTCGTCGGGTCGACCGCACGTGGAACGTGGCTGCCCGGCGACCGCGATATCGACGTTTTCGTGCGATTTCCGACCGATGTCGATCGCTCCGAGCTCGAAAGCGAAGGGCTCGCGATCGGCCGATCGGTCCTCCCCGACGGACGCGAGGAGTACGCCGAACACCCCTACGTGACCGGCGCTGTCGAGGGATTCGACATCGACATCGTCCCCTGTTACGATGTCGATTCGGCCAGCGAAACCCGGTCGGCGGTCGATCGGACGCCCTTTCACACGGAGTACCTCCGGGAGCGTCTGGACGACCGTCTCGCGACCGACGTGCGCGTCTGCAAACAGTACCTTCGTGCGATCGGTGCTTACGGGAGCGACCTCCGGACGCAGGGCTTTTCCGGGTATCTGACGGAGTTGCTCGTTCTCGAATTCGACGGCATCGACCGCCTCTTCGAGGCGGCCGCCGAGTGGCATCCCCCAGAGACGTTCGATCCCGCCGATCACGGAACCTTCGAAGGTACCGATCCACTGATCGTGATCGATCCGACCGATCCCGGCCGCAACGTCGCCGCAGCGACGACTGCAGAGAACGTCGCGCGCTTCCAGCATCACGTGAGGCGGCTCCTCGCCGATCCCGATTGCACGAGATTCGAGCGCGAGGAGCGCGCCCCACTCGGCGAACAAGCGGTCGCCGACGCCTTCCGGCAGCGAGCGACGACACCGATCGCGCTCCGGGCGCCCCGGCCCGACATCGTCGAGGACACCCTGTATCCACAACTCGAAAAATCCCGAACGAATCTGGCCGACGACCTCGACCACCGGGGGTTCGAGGTGTTGCGGTCGGCGGCATTCGCCGACCAGACGGCGATCGCACTCGTCTTCGAACTCGCGGTCGCCGAGCGCCCGGCGGTCGAACGCCACATCGGCCCGCCCGTTGCAGTCCGAGAACACGCCGAACGGTTCGTCGCGGCCTACAGCGAACGCGATGTCTGCGGGCCCTTCCTCGACGGTGACCGATACGTCGTCGAGCGCGAGCGGGCCTTCCGGACCGCCGCCGACCTCCTCGATAGCGACGCCATCCTGGAAGTCGGTCTCGGAAGTGACGTGGCCGAGGCCCTGGCCGATCGGACGGTTCTGGTCGGGCCAGACGCAGTCGGCAAGATTGCCGATCGATTCGGCCGGGAACTGGCCGCGTATCTCGATCCCTCGCCTTGAATCGGTCTCTCTTCTCCACTCCGATGGCCCCTCACCCGGGCCCCTGAACGAATCCGACCTCGCGCAACTGATCGACGACCTGACGGGCCTGCGGGTCGGCGTCGGCCTCGATCGGGTCGGGCGAGTCACCGTTACAGGCGGCATTGATCGCCGCAACGCTCTCCGAGAGGGTCTCGAGTCCGTAGCCACCTTCGAGGACGAACCCGAGACCGGCATCGATCCGACTGGTGAGATCGAGCAGTCGCGCCGCCATCCGGGCGTAGCCCTCCGTCGAGACGGTCATCCGCGAGATCGGATCGCGCCGGTGGGCGTCGAAGCCCGCACTGACGAGCACCAGATCCGGATCGAACGCCGCGATCGTCGGCTCGATCGCGGAATCGAGGACGCGGAGATACTCCGGATCGCCACACCCGGGCTGGAAGGGGACGTTCAGCGTCCGCCCGACGCCGGGCCCCGTGCCGGTCTCCGAGAGCGATCCCGTCCCGGGAAAGAGCCCCTCCTCGTGGATCGAGACGTAGAGCACGTCACCGCGGTCGTAGAAGATGTCCTGGGTGCCGTTGCCGTGATGAACGTCCCAGTCGAGGATGGCCACTCGATCGGCACGGCCGCGTGTCAACACCGTGTCGGCGGCGATCGCGACGTTGTTGAGAAAGCAAAAGCCCATGGCATCGTCCGGAACGGCGTGGTGGCCGGGCGGTCGGCCGATCGAGAACGGTGTCGCCTCGCGGTCGGGATCGCCGAGTGCGGCCCGGGCGACCCAGAGGGCGATACCCGCGCTCGCGAGGGCAGCCTCGTAGGTCGCCTCGACGGCGACGGTGTCGGCATCCCAGTTGCCACCGCCGCTGGCACAGAAGTCCTCGAAGGAGGCGATATATCCGGGGTCGTGGACGCCGGTGATCTCCGAGAGCGTCGCCGTCTCGGGCGTGGCGTACTCGACGGCGTTGGCGTCCGCGAGCGTTCGCCGGATTGCGCGCACCCGGTCGGGACTCTCTGGATGGCGATGACCAGTGTCGTGATCCAGGCAGACCTCGCGGTAGCCAACGTTCATTCGAAGTGTTTCTCGATGGCGAAGTACCGGTCGACATCGGCTTCGGTGACGGTTCGACGATCGGCGTGACGACTGAGTTCGACCGCGACGGCCGCGATTCGGTCGGCCTCGCGCTCCAGATGCGTCGCGAGCGCAACGCGGGCGTCGGCAGCCACACGAAAGCTGTCGTCGATATCAAGGCGCGCGATGCGATCGATCGGCGCGATCGGGAGTTCCAACGCGTCGCGTTCGGCTGGGGTGACGCCGAAGTCCTCGGCCATCAGCGTCTTCCGGCCGTCCGCCGCGGCCCGTTCGGCGGCCTCGACCGCGAGTTCTGCGCCTCGCCGCTGAATGTGACGCGTCAGACGCTCTGTCGCGGCCGAGCCAACCCGAAAATCACCCGCATTCCGGCGAATGATCGAGTCAACCGGGGCAAACGGCAGCTCGACGCTCATACACCACAACGGGAGTGAAACTGGCTTAAGGATTTTCACCGATCGGTGCCGTCGAAGGATCTAGAAGATGTCCTCGGCATCGACGTGATCATCGGTGCGCGTCCCTCTCACGGTGATTTCCTCGCCCAGATGGAGATCGGCGTCGGTCGCGACGGTGACGGTCTCGTTCCCGTCGTCGAGAATGACTGGGTCGCCCGTCTGGACGACCGTCCCGGTGTACTCGGTGGGCTCGGCGTCGCCGGAGGCCGCCGATTCGCTGTCCGCGGCCGTTTCGCTTTCGGACGGTGTCCGATCACTCGCCGTCTCCCCGTCGGCGTCAGCCGTCTCGTCGGCGTACGCGGCGAGCGTCCCACCCGTGTCTCCCCCGCGCGTCCGGGAGGATTCGGCGTCGGACGCGGAACGCGCGTCGGTCCCGGGAGCGGACGCTTCGGTATCGGGAGAAGAATGCGCCGCGGCAGTGTCGGCACTCGCGGCCGGGCCCCCACCCGTCGTGGTGTCGTCGTCGAGCACGGCGACCGTCGACTGCCAGCCCGCCGAGGCTTCGAGATCGTCCTGCCAGCCGTCCTGGATCTCCACGTCGCCACAAAACAGTTCCTCGCCCGGGCCGATATCGATCGTGGCGTGATCGCCCCAGAGCGCGACCCGGATGTCGCCCGTGTCGTCCTGCAGGCGGACGTTTTTCACCTGCCCTTCCGAGCCATCGTCGCGGTCGAACGTCCGCACTGGATCGGTCGAGCGCACCACACCGGCGAGATCGACGGTCGTCCCGATCTCGACGGCGTCGATCGGCGTCGCGTCGGGTTCGAAGGCCACGTCGTCGTCGGTGACCTCGATCGCACCGCGATCGCCGACCTGGAGTTCGAGCGCCCCGTCGCGCTCGCGGACGTAGCCGTCGATCACGGCGATCGTCTCGCCCGGGGCGACCGTCTCGACGGCGGCGGTGCGTTCGCCCCACAGCGTCACCCGAATCCGACCGGACGAATCGCCGATCGCCAGATTCGCCACCCGGCCCTCGGAGCCGTCGTCACGGTCGAAGGTTCGCACCGCACCGACCGAGAGCACCTGTCCCCGGACGGTCACGTCCGACTGGCCCATCTGTAGTGAATCGATCGTGGACGCGCCGTCTGGATCGACATCGATCGTCGTCTCCTCGTCGACCTGGGCCTGCGAGACGCTGATCTCCAGACCGTCGTACCCCTCTTTCGGGCGGCCGCGGACCATGACGACATCGCCGACCTCGATCTCGCCGTCGGCAACCGCCGTCGCGCGGCCATCCCAGAAGGCCAGTCGGACCGCGCCGGTCTCGTCGGCC
>JBDGTN010000030.1:0-5856 GCA_042216835.1 Halococcoides sp. | reverse complement strand
GACGGCCTGCGCGAGATGGTCGCCGACACCCGTCTCGCGCCCGCCGACCTCGTCGCGCCCGTGTTCGTCGACGCGACCGCCGACGAGCGGATTCCGATCGAGTCGATGCCCGGCCAGGAGCGCGTGCCACCCGACGAAATCGTCGATCGCGTCCGCGAGGTCGCGGCGGCCGGCATCGAGACGATCATCCTCTTCGGCATTCCTGACCGCAAGGACCCCCGCGGAAGTCGGGCCGACGCCAGCGACGGCGTCGTCCAGCGCGCGATTCGATCGATCACGGAGGCGACCGACGTGACCGTGATCAGCGACGTCTGTCTGTGCGAGTACACCGGCCACGGCCACTGCGGTATCCTCGAAGACGGCGCGCGCGAGGATCCGACGCTGACCGTCGACAACGACGCAACGCTGGATCGTCTCGCCGCGATCGCCACCAGCCACGCCGCTGCCGGGGCAGACATGATTGCGCCGTCGGCGATGACCGACGGCATGGTCGGGGCGATCCGCGATCGCCTCGACGCGAACGGCCACGCGGACGTTCCGATTCTCAGCTACGCCGCAAAGTACGAGTCGGCCTTCTACGGGCCGTTCCGGGACGCCGCCGACGGCGCGCCCGCCTTCGGTGATCGCCGCCACTACCAGATGGACCCCCGAAACGGCGATGAAGCGCTGCGCGAGGTCGCCCTCGATATCGAACAGGGTGCTGACGCCGTGATGGTCAAGCCCGCACTGGCGTATCTCGACGTGGTTCGTCGGATCGATGAGTCCGTCGACGTACCGGTGGCGGCGTACAACGTCTCCGGCGAGTACGCCATGCTCCACGCGGCGGCCGAGAAGGGCTGGCTCGATCTCGAAGCGACCGCGATGGAGTCGCTGATCGCGATCAAGCGGGCCGGGGCGGACATCATCGTCACCTATTTCGCCGAGCGCATCGCTCACGATCTGTAATGCGACTCTCGATCGTCGGCACCTGGCACGTCAATCGACGGAGCGTCACGCGAGCGTCGCTCGACGCCGTCGACGGCGATGCCGAGGCGCTGGCCGTCGAGTCCCCACAGATTCGGGACCCCCGGACGTGGTTGAGGGCCGTCCTTGCCGCCCCGCTGGTCTTTCTCGGACTCGGTCTGATGGGCGTGCTCGTCCAACTCCCCCTGATGGCCGCTGTCGGCCGGGACGCCATCTCGACGGAGTGTCGCATCGCGCTGGCAGACGACCGACCGGTCCACTTCGTGGATCGCCATCCGATGCTCGTCGTCCTGGATCGGTCGATGGCGTGGCCGGTCCTCAACTGGCTCACTGTTCTCGGGCTGGTGGTTCGATGGCCGGCGGCGACCGCCGCCGCGGCCGGACTCGCACTCGCGGGATCACTACTGGTTGGACTCCGATTTCGTCTCGGCACGCGTCGGATGGCCGCACTCGGGGCGCTCGCAGTGTCGGCCACAGGCTGGTGGGCACTGGTTGCGCTCCCGGGCGGTCTCCTCGTCGCCGCAACGAGCATGCTCCTCGGGACGGCGATCGTCTTCGTCACCGCTCACGATCGGAACCACGAGATGCTGGACGACTGTGTTGCCCTCGCCGACGATGAGGGCTACGAGTCGATGGTCTTGCTCACCGGCCGGGCCCACGTCCCGGGGATCGTCGATGTCATCGATGACTACGCCGTCGATCTCGACGTGATCTATCTGCAGCGGGTCTTCCGGCAGGGATCGACCGTCGATCCCGACGCAGTCACCGACCGATCGACGACGAACCTCGGCGTCTCGGTCGACGACCGCCTGACCGAGCACGTGCTGCAGAAACGCCTCCTCGCGGGAGCGATCGACACGGCGATCGTGACCGTGGTGACGCTGCTCACGACCGGGCTCTCGATGGCCGTCGTCCTCGGACTCGTAGCCATCGCGCCGGACGAACTCGTCCTGGCAAGTGCCGTCGGTATCGCCCTGGCGATCGTCGGCCCGTGGCTGGCGTACTATATCGTCCTCGAACGCTGGCATGGCCAGACGCTCGGCCATCGGATCGCCGGTCTGGAGGTGATCGCGGTCGGCGGCGGTCGCCCCACGACAAAACAGATCGTGCTCCGGACGGGCGGACGACTGTTCGATTTCCTGCCGGTCGCGTACGCTCTCGGGATCGGTGTCGCACTGGCTGGCGACGGCAGTCGTCGATTCGGCGATCTCAGGGCCGGGACTGCCGTCGTGCGAGCCGATCGATCCCGCAGATGACCGCGACCGACACTCGGGGCGATCACTCCAGCAACGGGAGCACGATGCCGAACACGAGCGACAAGAGGAGCGCGACGAGCACGCCCATCACTTCGAGATCGAACAGTGCCGACTGGGTCCAGGCCGGGACCGGACCGGTCAGCGTCGGCGTGACGAGATGCCCGATGGCCCCAATGGCGAACAATGCCGCGCCCGCGACGAAGGTGAGTTTGGTCCACCGCCCGTAATCGATCGACTGGTGTGTAGCCATACTCCGACTGTCCGGCCGATCAATAGGAAACTTTCGGCTCGGCGGTGGGGCGCAGTGTGGGGTTCTCGGAGCGTTGCTCGCGTGGACCGAGGTCGGCACGCCTGATGCGATCGGTCCGCGGACCGATTCGCCTTTACTGGTGGCCCGAATGCCATCGGTATGGACCGGTTCGCCGAGGTCGCCGAACAGTTCGACCCCCACGAAACCCGGACACTGGTCCGGGACCACTGGTCGGCGGTCGATGCCTACGAAAAAACCAAAGAGCACCGCGCAGACGGCGAGACATTCTATTTCCTCGATGGCCCGCCGTACACGACCGGCGCGGCCCACATGGGAACGACGCTGAACAAGACGCTGAAAGACGCCTACATCCGGTATCTCCGGATGTCCGGCTACGACGTGACCGATCGCCCGGGCTTCGACATGCACGGCCTGCCGATCGAGACCAAAGTCGAACAGCGTCTGGGCTTCGAGAACAAAGGCGACATCGAGGAGTTCGGGGAGGAGGCCTTCATCGAGGAGTGCAAGACCTTTGCCGAGGACCAACTCGACGGCCTTCGCGAGGATTTCGAGTCGTTTGGCGTCTGGATGGACTGGGACGATCCCTACAAATCGGTCGATCCCGAGTACATGGAGGCCGCCTGGTGGGGATTCCAGCGCGCCCACGAGCGCGGCCTGGTCGAGCAGGGCCAGCGATCGATCAACCAGTGCCCGCGATGCGAGACTGCCATCGCGAACAACGAGGTCGAACGTCACACCGTCGAGAAGCCCTCTATCTACGTCACCTTCGATCTGGTCGATCGCGAGGGAAGTCTCGTCATCTGGACGACGACACCCTGGACGATTCCCGCGAACACGTTCGTCGCGGTCGACCCCGAGACGACCTATCAGGCCGTCGCGGTTGGCGATGGCGAGGCGGAACGCCTGCTCTATGTCGCCGAGGCCTGCCGCGATGAGGTACTCGATACGGCGGGCGTCGAGGGCGAGGTGCGAGAGACGCTCTCGGGCGAGGACCTGATCGGGTGGGCCTACGAGCACCCGCTGGCCGACCAGGTGCCCGCGGCACCGGCGGCGACCGGCGCAGGCGGGGCAGGCCAGGTCTATCCGGCCGACTACGTCGAGACCGACCGCACGGGAATGGTCCACTCCGCGCCAGGACACGGTGAAGAGGACTTTGCACGTGGGCAGGAACTCGATCTACCGATCTTCTGTCCGGTCGGCCCGGACGGCGTCTACACCGGGACCGCTGGTGCCTACGAGGGCACGTTCGTGCGGGACGCCAACGAGAGCGTGATCGCGGACCTCCGCGAGCGGGGCCACCTCCTCGCCAGCGAGTCCGGGCATACGGTCAACGAGGGCCAGTGCTGGCGGTGTGATACGGACATCGTCCGACTGGTGACCGACCAGTGGTTCATGACCGTCACCGACGTGAAAGACGACCTGCTGGAGAACATCGCGGACAGCGAATGGTATCCCCCAGCGGCGCGCGACGAGCGCTTCCGGGACTTCGTCGCAGAGTCGCCGGACTGGAACGTCTCCCGCCAGCGCTACTGGGGGATTCCGATCCCGATCTGGACGCCCGAAGAGACCGTCGAGGGCGAATCGATCGACTGGGACGGCGACATGGACGCCGTGATCGTGATCGGCGACCGCGAGGAACTCGCCGACCGGGCCGATCAGGATATCGATCCCGCGGCAGTCGACCTCCACAAGGACACCGTCGACCAGGTGACGATCACCGAGGACGGCGTGATCTACACGCGCGTGCCCGACGTATTTGATGTCTGGCTCGACTCGTCGGTCGCGTCGTGGGGATCGCTCGACTATCCGAGCGAGACCGACGCCCACGACGAGTTGTGGCCCGCCGATCTGATCATCGAGGCCCACGACCAGACCCGCGGGTGGTTCTGGTCGCAACTCGGGATGGGCACCGCCGCCGTCGACAGAGCGCCCTACGAGACGGTCGTGATGCACGGCCACGCCCTGATGCCCGACGGCCGCGCGATGTCGAAATCACGAAACATTACGGTCGAACCCGGCGAGGTCATCGACGAGTACGGTGCCGACCCGATGCGCATGTTCCTGCTCTCGGTCACCCCGCAGGGCGACGACATGCGATTCTCTTACGACGAGACCGAGGCCATGCAGCGCCGGCTGAACATTCTCTGGAACGTCTTCCGGTTCCCGCTGCCCTACATGCGACTGGACGACTTCGATCCCGAGGCGACCGATCTCGCGGCCGTCGAGAGCGACCTCCAGACGGTCGATCGGTGGGTGTTGAGTCGCCTGCAGTCGGTGATCGGGACCGCGACCGACGCCTTCGACGAGTTTCGACAGGATCGCGCGCTCGACGCCATTCTGGACTTTGTCGTCGAGGACGTGTCACGGCTGTACGTCCAGGAGGTCCGCGAGCGCATGTGGGAACCCGCCGACAGCCCCGGCAAGCGCGCGGCCTACGCGACGCTGTACCACGTCCTCGAATCGGTCTGTCGGTTGCTCGCCCCGTATGCGCCACACACCACCGAGCGGATCTACCAGCACCTCACCGGCGACGCAGGCCACCCGACCGTCCACATGTGCGACTGGCCGACGGTCGATTCGGGCTGGCAGGACGAGACACTCGAACGCGATGTTTCGGTCGTTCGAGCGGCCGAAGAAGCGGGGTCGAACGCCCGCCAGCGCGCCGAGCGGAAACTCCGCTGGCCCGTCCCCGAGGTGATCGTCGACGCCGACGATACCGACCTCGTGGACGCGATCGATCGCCACGCCGACCTGCTGGCCGACCGACTGAACGCCCGCGAGGTGACGGTCATCGATGCCGGCGACTCGTGGGAGGCTCTGGCCTACAGCGCCAGCGCCGAGATGGGCGAACTCGGGCCGGCATTCGGGGCCGACGCCGAGCGCGTGATGAACGCCCTCAACGATGCCCGCGTCGACGACCCCTCGATCGAGGCCTTCGAGGCCGCCGTCGAATCGGCGACCGGACTCGACGCCGACCTCGAGGAGTCGATGGTCGAGTTCGTCCGGCACACGCCCGACGGCATCGCCGAGAGCGAGTTCGAGACCCTCGACGGCGAGGGTGTCGTCTACGTCGATACCACGATCACCGACGACATCGAGAGCGAGGGGTACGCCCGCGAGGTGATCCGCCGGATCCAGGAGATGCGGAAGGATCTCGATCTCGACATGGACGAACGCATTCGGGTCGAAATATCGGTCGAGGATCGCGTGGCAGGCTTCATCGACGAGCATCGCGATCTGATCGCCGAGGAGGTGCGGGCCGACGAGTTCGGGACCGTCGAGGACGGCCACCGCGAAACCTGGACGATCGAAGACAGCGAGGCCGAGATTGCGATCGAGTCGCTCGCGACCATCGACGCCTGACGG